>LGFB01000171.1 GCA_001508835.1 bacterium 42_11 | reverse complement strand
TGGTAGGGCGCGCCCTTATATGGGGCTTGGTGAGTTTTCATTTTTCGACTTTCCCGATTCGATATTTAAAAACGGTTTTCAAAGCTTCCCTTCGGGACATATGTTTTTTGCAACCTCCTTGTTTGGCTGGATTGGGATGAGATTGGGTGGCTGGATGAAGCTACTTTCCCTGATAATCATCGCTATCGTGGCTTACAATAGATTAGAGACCCATAATCATTTCTTTTCAGATGTGGCTTTCTCTGTTGCCTTAGGGTATATCTTGCTTATATCCTACTCAAGGGAGGTGAAGATGGCTGAAAAAGCTTCTTCTTTTAGTCCTCTTGTTTTCCTTTCTTTCTTCAAGCGCGTATTCCTTGGAGGGAAGCAGGGTTTATGATGATGTTTTAACCTATACAAAGAAAATACTTGAGACTTCTACTTTTTCTGCGAAGGCTAAAAGGGACTTCTATGAGGGAGTTGATAATGGACTTAAGGCACTATTAAACAAGTTGATGAAGAGGAATCTGGAAGAAGCTCCCTTAATTGAATCCTTGAAGGAGATAGTCAAAAGCTCCCTTCTCTGGAGGCTATCTGGAAGAGAGGTAAGGGGCTTCATTGAGGGTTTAGGAAATTTACTTTCGCTGAACTTTTCGCTGGAGGGTTCTACGGAAATAGTAAAGAGGTTAATCCTTAAAGAGATTAGCCTTTCCGGGTTTTATAAAATTGTCCGTCTTTTAGATATAGCTATCAATAAGTATGGTTCTGATCCTTCAGGTTTGGAGGCTCGTTTAAGGGAAAAGCTTTCAATGATTTTGATGGAGAGGAAGGATAAGGTACTGAAAGACTTGTTAGAGTTTCTTAGGGAGGAAATAAGAGGGGCTAAGTCTAAAAAATGAGGGGTTGCTCTTTTGACGATATACTGAGGGGAAAGCTTAGACTTTATCAGCCTTTAGAAGGACCAAGATTTGGGGTTGAGACGTTGCTCCTTTCCGACTTTTTGACTTTGCGTCCTAAAGATAGGGTTGTAGAGCTGGGAACAGGAACAGGTATAATTCTTCTTTTGATTGCCTTGAAAGTTCCGAATATAAAACTTTTTGGTGTTGAGATACAACCCGAGCTTGTGGAGATCGCTAGGAAGAATGCTGAGGTAAATGGCTTCTCCGATAGGATAGAGATACTCCAGGGAGATTTGAGGAAGATAGAAGAGATTTTTCCTCCCGCCTCCTTTTCCGTAGTCCTGGGGAATCCTCCTTATATACCGCTGGATGGGGGAAGACTACCATCGGATAGAATGAAATTAATAGCCTATGCTGAAAAAGCCTGTACGCTTGAGGATTTCTTAAAGGCTTCAAAGTATCTTCTGTCTACGGGGGGGAGACTTTACCTAATATATAGACCTTTCAGGCTTGTAGAGCTCTTGTTTCATATGAGAAGGTATAAGATAGAGCCTAAGGAGATTAGGTTTGTTCACTCCAAGCTGAACGAGGATGCGGAGTTTGTATTGGTTAAGGGTGTTAGAGATGGTTCTCCTTCCTTAAGAGTTGCTTCTCCTTTCGTGCTTTATAATGATGATGGAAGCTATACGGAAGAGCTGAAAAGGGCTTATATGGGGGCGATATAATTGCCCCTCTATATATGCCCTACCCCGATAGGTAATCTTGAGGATGTAACTTTAAGAGTTCTAAGGATTCTTAAAGAATGTGATTTTATATTTGCTGAGGACACGAGAAGAACCAAGATATTGCTTGATAAATACGATATAAAGGGAAAGAGGCTTTATAGCTATAACAAGGTTAACTGGAAAAAGAGAATTCCTCTTCTTAGGAAGTTTCTTTCAGAAGGTAAAAGTGTTTCCATAGTAAGTGATGCTGGAACGCCGGGCATATCTGATACCGGTGCTGAGGCTATAAAACTTTGTATAGAAGAAGGATTTAAAGTGGAAGTGCTTCCAGGACCTACTGCTTTTGTTCCTGCCTTGCTTCTTTCAGGATTAACCCCCCATCCTTTCTTGTTTTTTGGTTTTCTTCCTTCTCAGCGGAGTAAAAGAAGAAAGGTTCTTGATTTTCTGAAGGAACTTCCCTTCACCTTGGTATTTTATGAATCTCCTCACAGGGTATATGAGAGCTTGTGTGATATACTTGAAGTATTAGGAGATAGAAAGGCCTCCTTGGTTCGAGAGATAAGCAAGATACACGAGGAAACTATAAGGGGTAGAGTATCTGAAATCCTGAAGAAGACTGAGGAGGTAAAGGGGGAGATTGTGATAGTAGTAGCGGGAAAAGAGGAGGTTGAAGAGGGCGAAGAGGGAAAAAACGTTGAGGAAAAGATACGCTCTCTCCTTGAGGAAGGTTTATCTCCCCGAGATATTGTGAAAAAGCTCCGTGAGGAACTTAAACTTTCCAAAAAAAGCCTATACAAGCTTGTTTTGGATTTGAAAGGAGGGGATAAATCTTGAAGAGGTTTTATATAACAACTCCAATTTATTATGTTAATGATGTTCCTCATATAGGTCATGCCTATACTACCATTGCCGCTGATGTTATGGCGCGCTGGAAAAGGATGGAGGGTTATGATGTCCTTTTCTGCACGGGAACCGACGAGCATGGGCAGAAAATACATAGAGCTGCCGAAAGCCAGGGATTGCATCCCAAAGAGCTTGCCGATAGAGTGGTGGAAAACTTTAAGAATCTATGGGTTAAATTAAATATATCTTATGATGACTTTATAAGGACAACGGAAGAGAGGCATGAAAAGGTAGTTCAAGAAGTTTTCAAGCGCATAATAGAAACGGGCGATATCTACAAGGGGATATATGAGGGTTGGTATTGTGTTTTTTGTGAAACCTTCTGGAGTGAGTCTCAGCTTCTTGATGGAATGAGATGCCCCGATTGTGGAAGAGGAGTAGAGAGGGTAAGTGAGGAAACCTATTTCTTTAGGCTGTCTAAATATCAGGATAGGCTTCTTGAGCACATGGAGAAAAATCCTGATTGTGTTAGACCAGAATCTCGCTTTAACGAGGTTTATAGCTTTATAAAGATGGGTTTAAAAGACATTAGCGTTACAAGGACCACCGTCAAGTGGGGAATACCTTTTCCTGCCGATCCTTCTCACGTGATATATGTGTGGTTTGACGCCCTTATAAACTATCTCACGGTTGCAGGTTATCTTCAGGATGAAGAAAAATTCAGTAAATACTGGCCTGTAGTTCACCATCTCGTTGGTAAGGACATTCTAAGGTTTCATGCGGTTATATGGCCTGCGATGCTCATGGCTTTAGGACTTAATCCGCCGAAAATGGT
>LGFB01000170.1 GCA_001508835.1 bacterium 42_11 | reverse complement strand
CGTATTCTATGTGAATTAATAAGATTAGGAGATGCCTGGACTTATGAACCTTATGAAAGATTTGATGTAATCTTCCCAGATGGAACTAGAACGGAGTATGGGAGACTAGAAAGAACTGGTGTTACATGGGATAGTGAGTTTCAGGTTTTTACAGTTAACAGTGATGTGGAGGAAGCTTCAACAAGAAGTCAGGATATTTCCATGGATTATGATTTTTTTCACTCAGAGCTTTTATCATTGGTCTGTGGAAATGACTATTCAGTAAAGATTGTGCCTAAGGACATTAATGTATGGATTTCACGCCTATTTCTCGGGGATGCTGATGGCTTCTCAATTCTTTACTACCAAGACGTGGATAGCCTAGTCTATTGGGCAAATGAGGCAACGTATCGATGGAAGCTTAGGGGGATTGCGATATGGTCTCTGGGACAGGAGGATATGAGGTTATGGGAAGCCTTACCTAAACAAATATAATTAACACACTGAACCAAGAGTGTTTGCGATAATGCAGACACTCTTTTTATATATGCACCAATCATGAAGGAGGTAAAAATAATGAAGGAAATTTGGAGTTGGATACAAACTGCGTTTACTGTACTTGGTGGACTTTTAGGATGGTTTTTAGGAGGTTTTGATGGATTTTTATATGCATTAGTGGCATTAATGGTGGCTGATTATATCACCGGTGTCATGTGTGCCATTGTTGAAAAGAAACTATCAAGTGAAATAGGGTTTAAGGGCATATTCAAAAAAGTACTTATTTTTATTCTAGTTGGAGTTGGACATTTGATTGATACAAATCTGATCGGAGATGGGAGCGTGCTTCGGACTGCTATCATCTTTTTCTATTGCTCCAATGAAGGTGTATCTATGCTAGAAAATGCTGGTCGATTAGGACTACCAATACCAGAAAAATTAAAAGATATCCTTGTTCAGTTGCATAATAAAGGAGGTAAGGAATATTGAATCTAAGAAAACTTATTCTGACTGAAAATGCTTGTTATAAGGCAGGTAAAAAGATTACACCGAAAGGTATCATGGTTCATAGCACCGGTGCCAACAATCCTTATCTTCGTAGATATGTTGGGCCGGATGATGGTTTATTAGGTGTAAATCAGTACAATAATCACTGGAATCAGGATAGGCCCGATGGAAAACAGGTTTGTGTCCATGCTTTCATTGGAAAACTTAAGGATGGTTCAATTGCTACCTATCAAACTCTACCATGGGACCATCGAGGGTGGCATGCTGGAGGAAGTGCAAATGATACACATATTGGTTTTGAAATATGCGAGGATGGATTGACCGATGCCTCGTATTTTAATGCGGTTTATAAAGAAGCGGTAGAGCTTTGTGTTTATCTTTGCAAATTATACAATCTAACTGAAAAAGATATTATTGGCCATTATGAAGGCTATCAAAGAGGAATCGCAAGTAATCATGGTGATCCGAAAAACTGGTTTCCTAAGCATGGAAAGAGCATGGATACATTTCGTGCAGATGTAAAAAGCCTCTTAAGTGAAGGAGCTAAATCTGGAGAAACAGAGAAAAAGAAATACTACCGCGTTCAAATCGGTGCTTATTGCGTAAAAGCCAATGCAGAGGCCCAGCTTGCCAAAGCGAAAAAGGCTGGCTTTACGGATGCGTTTATAAAGTATGATTAACACTTTTACCTATGACCTGAGGAGTGTAATAGCTCTTCGGGTCATTTTTTTTTTGACCTTTAGGGGTTCGAATCATTAGGGATTTTTGCATATAGGTGCAGGGGTCTACCTGTAGAAATGGAGGTTACCTATATGCAGATTACTAAAATTACAGATAAACAGGATCTACTATTAAATCCAAAAAGGAAATATCTAAGTGCCGAGGCTCTTCAAAGAGAATTTGATTATTATAGGGCGGAAAAGCTATTACATCAAATGCTTGATAAGGGTCTTATTTCAAAGGAAGAGTTCAACAAAATTATGCTATTAAACCGCGAAACTTTCTCACCTATGTTAGCACAGATAATGCCCGATATTCCTTGATATACTGGGCGTTCAGAGGTAATATGTGACCTACCAAAAAGGAGGTGAGTCGATGAAAAAGATAACAAAAATAGACGGGAATAAGGGTACATCAATTATCAAGCCAAAATTACGAGTAGCTGCTTATTGTCGTGTTTCTACGGACAGTGATGAACAGTTAGTGAGCCTAGAAGCACAAAAATCCCATTATGAGACTTACATAAAGGCAAACCCAGAATGGGAATATGTTGGCTTGTATTATGATGAGGGGATCAGTGGGACTAAAAAAGAAAACCGGTCAGAACTTCTTAGAATGCTATCAGATTGCGAAAGCAAGAAGATTGACTTAATTATTACAAAGTCCATTAGTAGGTTTGCAAGAAACACAACGGATTGTTTAGAGATGGTTCGTAAACTGTTGGACCTGGGTATTTACATCTATTTTGAGAAAGAGAATATCAATACCCAATCAATGGAAAGTGAGTTGATGCTTTCTATATTAAGTGGACTTGCAGAAAGCGAGTCCATTTCCATTTCGGAAAACAACAAATGGGCAGTTCAAAGGAGATTTCAAAACGGAACTTTTAAGATTTCATACCCACCATTTGGTTATGACAACATTGATGGTCAAATGGTGGTAAACCCTGAGCAGGCAGAAATCGTGAAGTATATTTTCGCAGAAGTATTATCGGGCAAAGGTACACAGAAAGTTGCAGATGATCTTAATCAAATGGGTATACCTACTAAAAGAGGTGCTCGTTGGACTGCTACTACAATTCGAGGGATATTAAAAAATGAGAAATATACTGGGGATGCTATACTGCAAAAAACTTATACAGATTCCCGATTTAATAAGCGCACCAATTATGGTGAGAAAAATAAATATTTAATAGAAAATCACCATGAGGCAATTATCAGCCATGAAGTATTTGAAGCAGTAGAAGCTGCCTTAAATCAAAGGGCAAAAGAAAAGGGCATAGAAAAGCGTAACAATAAATACCAAAACCGGTATTCTTTCTCTGGAAAAATTATTTGCTCGGAATGTGGTAGTACCTTTAAAAGGCGAATTCATTCATCTGGTGCAAGAAAATACGTAGCCTGGTGTTGTAGCAAACACTTAAAGCAGATAACAGAATGTTCCATGCAGTTTATTCGAGATGAGGATATAAAGAAGGCATTTGTTACGATGATGAATAAGCTGATTTTCGGCAGAAAACTTATTCTACAACCACTATTAGAGGCTTTACGTGGAATGAACAAGTCTGATAACCTTTCA
>LGFB01000169.1 GCA_001508835.1 bacterium 42_11 | reverse complement strand
CACATCTGTAATGAAATCTGCTAAATCTCTCTACAATATCCGGTGTAAGATCTGTCTTTAACGTCTCATAAGCATTTATAGTCTTATGTTCCGCACCATGATAGGCAAAAACACCCTTAACTTCTTTCGAGAAACCAATAAGTACCAAATACATTATAAAGATAACTACTCTTAAAAACCCCTCAACCAGATTTAGACTCAGCTTCCCCAACCCAAACTTTAGTTCGAAAAGTCGCGATACGAAAGCAGGAAAAATTATAAAAAGGCCGATCGTTAAGCCTATTGCTAAAGCTATACTTGCAGACAACTCCCAGAGAGAAAGGTTTTCCTTTTCATCTAATACTTCATTTGCAGAATGATATAACGTCTTTATCCCCCACACTATAGCATCGTACAAAGAAACGATTCCTCGGACTATTGGGAGACCAAAAATAGGACTAACTTCAGAATACGGTCTTACTTTCCAACTACGAACCTTTATATTTCCCCCCTTGCCTCTAACAGCAAGAGAAACCTTATTCTTGCTTCTTATCACTACCCCCTCTATAACAGCTTGCCCCCCAAGGAAAAAACCCTTAGAGGCTTGGAGGGCTATCACAAGGCTTCTCTTCAAAACACTTCCCCTCCATAACACAAGGAGGACCTACCTTCTCAAATATTATAGGTGCAACTTTTCTTACTTCAGCAAGAACAAGACGCGCTAACTCCCTAATTTCCCACTGAGCTCTGGTACATAACCTTAGCCTAAAGAAATGATGCAATTCCCTGGCATTCATAGAGAACACAATTTTTGACGAGATCCCTTGAGGAATTACAAATCTCGCATCTTCTTTAGGAACTCCAATTCTTAAAAGTTTATCGTATACCTCTCTCGTTTTTTCAATGGCTTCATTGAATAGCATCAAAGCTTCTGGTCTCTCCAATATGGATGGAGGAACAACTACTTCCATATCCTTCGCATCAACCCACCGCAAGCTTTGCTGAGAGTAACTTGCTATTCTATGCCTCACAAGCTGATGAGTGGTAACTCGAGAAACACCCTCTACACCAAAAGTAAAATAAGCATGCTCCAACACCGAGTGATGACCCGACATAACAACCTTCCTTATAAGTTTTTTTACCCTTTCATCGCTAATTTCTTCTTCAAGCTCCTCTATACCAACCTTAGAATAACAAACCCTGGCTGCAAGATAAACTGTAAGGTCAGGCTTTGGCGTAAAATTAAGAAGCTTGACCTTCATCTTTTGTTCCATATTTCTTAAGGAACTGTTCTATTCTTCCTGTAGCTGCAATTGTCTTTTGCTTTCCAGTATAAAAAGGATGGCAACTCGAGCACACCTCAACTCTTATAAATTTCTTAGTAGAACGAGTTTTCCATGTGTTACCACACGCACAAACTACCGTGCATTCTCCATAGGGTGGATGAATCTCTTTTTTCATATCCTTACACCTCCCCAAATTACTTGCTTAAAGGACAATATCCTTGAATCTCCTCTAAAATTATAGAAGGTGATATCATGGTAGGCCCACAACATAATATGGGCCTCTTTAAAGCCAAAAACTTACTCAGTCTACCATCAAAAAGCGACCCACCGAAGGCAAGGAAAAGATCGCTATTTTTCAACAAGCTTTCTTCATCAGAATTACTATCGAACAAGCTAACATTGAATCTTTTCTTTAGTTTTTCAATAATGACAGGGTCATTTCCACTTACACAAATCTTTACTTTTCCCCATGTCTTAGTTATCATGGTAACAAGATTTTCAGCACAAACAGAGCGCTCATTTTTCTCACAATGCAGAGTATGCTCAACTCCACCACTAAAACAAAAAAGCGCATTTAAAAGTGCTACCAAAAGAAACCTGTTTTTAAACGAAATTAACCTTTTATTAATCAAATCTTTTAGCTTAACAACAGTACTTTTATAACGAACGTTACCAAATGCACGTCCTTTAAAACCTGCGATTTCAACTTCTATTATATAACCATCATCTACTTTACCCTCACAAACATCCAACGAAAAACTCTTGATAGACACAGTTTCTTCCTCAATATTTCTATTTTCCCTAACGATCTTTAAAAAAGCCTCTTCCAAGAGCTTAAAGATTCCTAAAGGACTCTCTAAAAACCTTCTCCCAATAATCACGGCAGCAAAATCGTCAATTGGCCTACGTGGAAGCCTTAATCCCTTCGGAAGTAAATTAAGTAGGCCCCTTGGGGGAAATTCAGAAAAGTACAAATCTCGCGCCTTTATAGTAGTGTCCATTTCGTCTACCGTAAATATATCAACTTTATCCAATGACTTAAGCTTTTCTATAGCACCCTTTCTCCTTCCAACGACCACAAAATCAAGGTTTTCAGCAATTCTGACCCTAATCAAGAAATCTTCCAACTTAGAGGCATCAATTATACCCTTCTCTTTGACTTCCTTTCCAAGGAAGATTGCATAACCCCATTTCTTACTACCAGAATCTAACGCCAAAAACTTCATCTTATTATATACTCCTTTTAGCGAGGAATCAAGCTATCCTTTTCCGGCAATGAGCCAGAAACAAGAGAAAAGGCAGCCGAAGAAATGTAAAACTTTAGCCAAAGCACATCATCGTTTTCTTTCCTTAAGTCATCATGGAATGTAAGTTCCAAGCTTGTACAACCACACGGACACAAATAGTAAACTATATTATAATCGATTTCACGCCAATTCCCCTCATCAAGATAATACCAAGGCTTAATAGAAAAATACACTCTCGCTCCCAAGTTTAAAGAAAACTCACCAATAAAATCTCTCCAATTATCCTTAAAGTCGTCATAATAAAAGTAATTCTTTAATTTGGCCATATCGGAGGAGTACTCTACTCCAACAAGATACTTTCGGAGCACTTCATACTTATCGAAATAGAATGGGGTTTCCCCCGAAACTTTACGTTCAAGATATCCTCCCACTACAGTAAACATTCCCACGCTCCACTTAAGAATCTCTTCGTGATATAAAATCTCCCTTTCATATTCACTTTCGTAATAGTCCTTTAAGTAAACAAGGGTCGAATCAAAAACGATATTTTCTTTTATTTTCTCACTTAGATTTATAGCCCCTCCTAAAGTAAGCTTGCCTTCTCTTAATCCTCCTTCCTCATAATCCCCCCATCTAGCAAAAAGAACAAAAGGCTTAACAGAATATTTAAAGTACAACTCAGGAACAGCAGAATAAACCGCCTTTATATCCGCATCATCCCGAAGAACCCAAAGCTTTCTATTCTTTATATAAGACAAGGATATATCTAAGTCCTTGTTGCTTATTTTAGCAAGCCTCAAT
>LGFB01000168.1 GCA_001508835.1 bacterium 42_11 | reverse complement strand
TAGTAAATGCGCTGGGGGCTTTTGTTCACTCCACGCGTTTGCAGTATGTGGAGTTCTTTAGTAAGTTTTACTCTGGTGGTGGAAAGGCTTTTGAGCCATTTACTATTAAAACGAGATTCACGGAGATAAAAGAGTAGGGAAGGAGGTATGTGAAAGATGGAATTAAGCACTGCTATAGCTATATGTGGAGCTGCTATTGCTGCTGGCCTGGCGGGATGTGGATCTGCTGTGGGAGTGGGGATTGCCGGAGAAGCAGGTGCTGGTGTTTTAACTGAGGACCCTAGGAAATT
Source organism: bacterium 42_11 (assembly GCA_001508835.1). GTDB lineage: Bacteria > Synergistota > GBS-1 > GBS-1 > GBS-1 > 42-11. The sequence continues at coordinate 3,050 of LGFB01000168.1, read as the reverse complement.
TGGATTAGTTCTTTTGCTTCAAGCACTACCTGGGACTCAGGGGATATATGGTCTTTTGGCTGGGTTTCTTATAATGAATAAGATAGGTTTATTGGGAGGGAGTTTGGTTAGCTTAACTATTCAGCAGGGTTTAGCTATAGCTTTTTCAGCTCTTCCGATAGGTATTGTAGGGCTGGTTTCAGGAATTGCACAGGGAAAGACTTCTGCAGCTTCTATTCAGCTTATAGCCAAAAGGCCTGAGGAAGCGGGTAAAGCTGTCATTCTTCCAGCGATGGTGGAAACATATGCGGTGTTAGGTCTTCTTATGACGGTGCTTCTTTTAAATGGTATAAAGATTTAGGGAGGCTCAAGGGATGTCCTTGGATAAGATAAAGCAAAAGATTTTAGAGGATGCTAAGAGAGAGGCTGAGAAAATAATTAAAGATGCGGAGGGTAAGAAGGACAAAATATTGAAAGATGCGAAGGCAAGGGCGGAGGAGATAGTTACTAAAGCTAAGCTTCAATATGATGAGTTGAAAAAGCGGGAGATAGAAAATAAGAGGATTTTAGCGGAGCTCGAAGTTGGAAAGCAATTGTTGGCTGCAAGGAGAAAAATTCTTGATGAGGTTTTCGATGAACTTCGCTCGAGGTTGGAAAAGTTGGGAAAGGAAGACTACTGTGCCTTCTTTGAAAGGTTGCTGAAGAAATCTGTTGAGACGGGCAAAGAGGAAGTTGTATTAGGGAAAGAAGAAAAATTCCTTGATGGGGACTTTTTTCAAGAAATAAACAAAAAGCAAGGCTGGAACCTGAGAGTTTCTAAGCATAGAGGTGGCTTTAGAAGGGGATTTATTCTTTCTCAAGGGGATATAGAGGTTAACCTTTCCATAGATGCGATAATTAGGGATGTGAAGGAAAAATGGGAAGACATTGTGGTAAGGAAGCTTTTTACGGAGGAGGGCACTAGCTAAGGTGGAAAGAAACTTTAAGTATACCTATGCGGTGTCTCGCATTAGGTGCTTAGAAAATGAACTTCTACCAATGTCTTTCTTCCATAGATTGATTGGAGCAAATTCTATAGATGAGATTAAGAAAATGTTGGGGGAAACTGTATATGGCTTAAAGGAAGCGGAAAATTTTGATGTTCTTTGGGAAGACGAGTTAAGGAGAACTGCCGGTATAGTGAGAGAAATAATAAGGGAAAAGAGAATAAGAGATTTCTTTGCTTATAGCTACGATATTTTTAATGTTAAGGTTCTGTTTAAGAACAAGATTTTGGCGAAACGTGGTTTAAAGAAGAACTGGGATATACTCATTGATATGGGGACAGTTCCAGTTGAAAAGATGATTTCTTATATAGAAAATGAACAATACGTTTTTTTACCCTTTTACAGAAAGGACGGGGTTTATATACTTTTCGATTTGTTGGAAAAAATCGAGAAAATGGAATTGGATACAAAGTTCGTAGATATTTATCTGGATAAGCTTTATTTTCACTTCATGCTTGATGAAGCAAAGGCCTTAGGTGAGCCCTTTTTGCTTACATACATAAGGACGCTTATAGATCTCACCAATATTATGGTCTTTTTTAGGTCTAAGCTTGTAGATAGACCGAAGAGCTTTGTAAATGATGTTTTGATCCCGGGAGGCTTTGTGGATAAAGATAAATTTGTGGAGGTTTATCAGGATACCCCTGACATGCTCGTCAAGTCTCTAAGTTATTCTCCATATAGTGGCGTTTTGGAGAAGATGGTAGCTTTATTTGAGCAGGGGAGGAATATTTCCTTAATAGAAAAGCTGAAAGACAATTACCTTATTACTTTTATGAAGCAAGCTAAACATGTAATGTTTGGGATTCAGCCCATAGTTGCCTTTATGGTGGCTAAGGATATGGAAGTGAAAAATTTAAGAATCATAATTACAGGGAAGCAGGCCGGTCTTTCCGAGGACCTATTGAAGGAGAGGTTGCGAGATGTCTATGTCTAAAATTGCTATGATAGGGGATTACGAATCTTCCATAGGTTTTAAGGCGGTCGGTATAGATACATATGTTCCAAAAGATAGGGAGGAAGCAAAGGAAATAATATCCTCCTTGGTTAAAGGAGGATATGGAATCGTATTTGTTACCGAAGAAATTGCTGACTCTCTGGGAGAGGTAGTTGATCAGATAAATAGGGAGAGCAGGTGTACAGTTCTCATTATTCCAAGTGTGAGGGGATCGAAAGGATTGGGGATAGAGAAAATAAGAAAGAGTGTTGAAAAGGCAGTAGGGATAGATATTTTTAAAACGTCGTGATTCTGAAATAAAAGGAGAGGTTGGGTATGAAGGAAGGCAGAATTATAAGAGTTTCTGGTCCTCTTGTGGTGGCTGATAATATGTTAGGTGCTAAGATGTACGATGTGGTTTATGTTGGTAAACATGGTCTTGTGGGAGAGATAATAGAGCTTAAAGGGGATCAGGCCTTTATTCAGGTGTATGAGGAGACCTCTGGAATAGGTCCGGGTGAACCTGTTGTTTCCACTGGAATGCCCTTGAGCGTGGAGCTTGGCCCAGGCCTAATAGAGTCCATATTTGATGGGATTCAAAGACCCCTTAATCTTGTGGAGGAAATGGCCAGGAGTCCCTTTATAACTCGTGGACTGAAGGTTAATGCCCTTGATAGGGATAAGAAATGGCATTTTGTTCCCAAGGTGAAAGAGGGAGAGGATCTGGAGGAAGGAGACATCTTAGGCGTTGTCCAGGAAACTGTCCTTGTTGAACATAGAATAATGGTTCCTCCTGGTAAGAAGGGTAGGTTAAAGAAGATAGTTAAAGAAGGAGACTATACTGTTGAAGAAGTGATAGCTGTCCTTGAGTGCGAGGGCGAGGAAGTAGAACTTACGATGATGCAAAAATGGCCTGTTAGACAGCGAAGACCTTATAAAAAGCAACTTCCTCCTGCTGAACCTTTAACAACAGGGCAGAGAGTAATAGACACGTTCTTTACTTTGGCAAAAGGCGGAACTGCTTGTGTTCCTGGTCCCTTTGGTAGCGGTAAAACGGTAATTCAACATCAGCTTGCTAAATGGGCTAG
>LGFB01000167.1 GCA_001508835.1 bacterium 42_11 | reverse complement strand
GTTTTCAATTCGAAGATAGGATAGTAGGAGGAGTTGTTCCTAAGCAGTACATACCCGCTGTTGAGAAAGGCTTGAGAGAGGCCATGCAAAAGGGTATTTTAGCTGGCTATCCTACTGTAGATTTTAAAGCGATTCTCTATGACGGGAAGTATCACGAGGTAGATTCTTCTGAAATGGCCTTTAAGATAGCGGCATCTTTATCCTTCAAGAAGGGTATTGCAGAGGCCAATCCTGTGTTGCTTGAACCCATAATGGAAGTGGAAGTTACCGTTCCTGAAGAATATCTTGGTGATGTTATGGGAGACTTGAATAGTAGGCGCGGAAGAATCTTAGGTATAGAAGCTAAAGGTAGGCTTCAAACTGTGAAGGCTTTGGTTCCCATGGCTGAGATGGCAAGGTATGCAATCACCCTTCGTTCCATTACTTCCGGTAGAGGTAGCTTTAGAATGAATCTTTCTCATTATGAGGAGGTTCCTCCTGACATAGCTAAAAGGATAATTGAGGAGGCTCAAAGGGAACAGGAAGAGGAGAAAAAATAATCATGTTTTTTTGAGGGGGGCTATTTATGGATAGGGAAGCCTTGTTAAAGGAGCTTGTTATAAGAGAGGCTCCGACGAAGATTTTCTTTCTGGTTATTGACGGGCTTGGAGGATTGCCGGTAAACGGTAAGACGGAGCTTGAGACTGCGTCCACTCCAAATATGGATAGGCTTGCATATGAAGGGGCGTGTGGGCTTCTTCACCCTGTATTGCCGGGTTTAACTCCAGGAAGCGGTGCAGGGCATTTGTCTTTGTTTGGCTATGATCCTCTTAAGTATGATATTGGCAGGGGAATATTAGAGGCTCTTGGTGTTGGAGCGGATGTCAGGAAGGGAGATTTAACTTGTAGGGGTAATTATGCCACGTTCGAGAATGGGGTTATCACGGATAGAAGGGCAGGGAGAATACCTACGGAGGTTAATCGGAGGCTTACAGCCAAACTTGCTCAAGAAATTAAAGAAATAGATGGTGTTCAGGTTTTCCTCTACCCGGGAATGGAACATAGGTTTGTAGTTGTTTTTAGAGGAGAAGGGCTTTCTGACGATCTTACAGATGCAGATCCTCAGAAGAATGGACTTCCTCCTGAGAAGGCGAAAGCCCTTTCTCCCAATGCCAAAAGGGCGGAGGAAGTGGTTAACAAGTTCATAGAGAGGGCAACCGAAATATTGAAAGATGACCATCCAGCAAATACCGTTCTTTTAAGGGGATTTTCTTTACCACCAGATATTCCTAGTATGGAAGAGCTTTACGGTCTTAGGTGTGCATCAGTTGCCTACTACCCTATGTATAGGGGCTTGGCCCAGCTTCTTGGAATGGAGCCCTTAGAAGCAGGGCCTGAACCCGAAGATGCTTTTAATGTGGTTAAGGAGAACAGGGATAGGTATGATTTCTTCTATATCCATATTAAGAAGACAGATTCCTATGGAGAGGATGGGGCTTTCGATAAAAAGGTGGAGATGATCGAGAAGGTAGACAAAGCTCTTCCTGTATTGCTTGAGGCTAAGCCGGATGTTTTGGTTATCACGGGGGATCACTCAACGCCTTCTGTACTTAAGGCTCATAGTTGGCACCCGGTTCCCATTTTACTATGGTCTTTATATGTTCTCCCCAGTAAAGTTTCATCATTTGGAGAAAGTGAATGTCTTAAAGGAAGTTTAGGGATAATGAGAGCGGTTGATCTGATGCCCCTGGTTTTGGCTAATGCCCTGAGGCTTAAGAAATATGGGGCGTGAAGGAGGTTTCTTCAATGGTTTGTAATTTAAAGGGAAGGCATTTTTTGACTCTCGCGGATTTTACGAGAGAGGAAATAGAGACCTTTTTGGAAACGGCAAAGGACTTGAAGCTGAAGGCAAAAAGAGGGGAGTTCCCTCCCATTCTTTCGGGGAAAAGTCTTGCAATGATTTTCGAGAAACCTTCTACAAGAACAAGAGTTTCTTTTGAGGTTGCTATGTATCAGCTTGGAGGTTATGCTCTTTATTTGAGCAAAAGTGATCTTCAGCTTGGAAGAGGAGAGACCATAGCTGATACAGCAAGGGTTTTGTCAAGGTATGTAGATTGTATAATGGCGAGGGTCTATTCCCACTCCACTGTTGAGGAGCTTGCAAAGTATTCCAGCGTTCCGGTAATAAACGGCCTTTCCGATAAATATCATCCTACTCAGGTTTTGGGTGACCTTCTAACCGTATGGGAGAAAAAGGGGAAGTTTGAAGGGCTTAAGCTGGTTTATGTAGGTGATGGAGCAAATAATATGGCTCACTCCCTCCTTTATGGCGCTACCATAATGGGCATGGATATCACCATATGTTCTCCTCAAGGGTATCATCCCGATAAGGATGTTTTGGAAAAAGCAAGAGAGTTTGCCAAAAGGAGCGGTTCGAAGGTTGAGATTATTACTGATCCTAAGGAGGGTGTTAAAGGCGCCGATATTATCTACACCGATGTGTGGGTGAGTATGGGCCAGGAGTCCGAGAAAGAAGCGAGGATGAAAATCTTCCAGCCCTATAGAGTAGACACAGCTTTAGTTTCCATGGCTAAGGAAGATGCAATAGTTATGCATTGTCTTCCTGCGCACAGGGGAGAAGAAATTACCGATGATGTAATGGATGGCCCTCGTTCTGTGGTTTTTGATGAGGCAGAAAACAGGTTACATGCTCATAAGGCTATTTTAGCTTTGGTAGTGATTTAGGTCTGAAGGGATGTATCCCTTGCTTGAAGTTCACCTTGATATAATAGGAGAAAATGCGTCAAAGGTGCTTCGCCTTTGCGAAGGAAAAGGTATAGATGTTGTTGGAGTGACAAAGGGATGCTCAGCGTTTCCTGAGGTAGCCTTTGTTTTACTTGAAGCGGGGATCAAGATTCTCGGAGATTCAAGACTCGATAACATAAAGAAGCTCAGAAGGGCAGGTGTTGCCTGCCCCCTTATGCTTTTGAGAATCCCAATGCTTTCGGAGATAAGGGAGCTTGTTGAACTTGCTGATATGGCTTTAGTTAGCGAGATAAGCGTTGTTAAGGCCATAAATGAAGAGGCAAGGAGGTTAGGCAAGTTTTTTAAAGTTATTTTAATGATTGATATGGGAGACTTAAGAGAGGGGATTTGGCCTATAAACCTTCTATCTTATTTGGATTCTATAAGGTCCCTTAACTATGTTGAGCTTTTAGGTATAGGTGCAAACTTTGGATGCTTTGGGGGTGTGCTTCCCACGCCCGAGTCTGTGTCTATGCTTATAAATTATGCATCTTTAGCTCGGGAATACACGCTGTCTGACATTCCTATTGTTTCTGTGGGTGGAACAGTTGCTTTGCAGCTTCTTGAAGAGGAGAAGA
>LGFB01000166.1 GCA_001508835.1 bacterium 42_11 | reverse complement strand
CCAATATCTCCCTCTCAAACGCAGCGATCCTTGGATCCGGATGAGGCTCACCCACTTTCCTAAGCAAGGCCTTCTTCGACAAAACAGCCGCCTTATCCATCGTCCCCCCTATGCCTATCCCAAGTATTATGGGAGGACAGGGATTGGGACCAGCCCTTTCAACAGCCTCCAAAACGAACTTCTTTATACCTTCAGGCCCATCGGCAGGTATTAACATCCTTAGCTGGCTCATATTCTCGCTTCCACCGCCCTTTGGCATAAGGGCTATCTTCAACTTATCACCGGGAACGATATCGGTATATATCACGGCTGGCGTATTATCCCCCGTATTTTTACGCTCAAAGATGGGGTCACTAACCACAGATTTCCTTAAGTAACCATTTACATAGCCACGCCTCACTCCCTCGTTTATCGCATCGTAAAGACTCCCGCCAACTATCCTTAAATCCTGACCGACTTCAACGAAAACGAGCGTAATACCCGTATCCTGACATATAGGAACTTCCTCATTAGCCGCAACGGTTGCATTCTCAACAAGAAGGTTTAAGATATTTTTCCCAAGAGGAGACTCCTCTTTTTCATAAGCCTTTTTTATAACATCCATGACATCCGAAGGCAAAACGCTCGCAGCCTGAATACACATTTTCTCAACCACAGGTATAATCTCGTTAACATGGAGCTCCCTCACCTACATCACCTCTCCTTGAATGATTAAAACTAAAAAGAGGAAAGCACATTCTTGCTGATATTCTGTATGTGCTCTCTTATAGCCTCCTCGGCCTTGGCAAGATCCCTATCCTTGATAGCCTCCCATATCCTCTGGTGTTCACGCAGGGAATCCAATGCCCTACCTGCTGTAAGAAGCGAGCGAAACTTATACCTTATAAGATGAACATTTGCCCGCTCATAAATCTGCTTCAAAACGGAATTGTTTGCAAGGGATATAATCTTATCATGAAACTTGCTGTTTAGCTCAGAATAGCGAACGAAATCGTAATTTTCTAAAGCGTCTTTCATTTCGTCAATAAGCTTTCCAAGCTCGGCTATCTCCTTATCGCTTGCTTTTGTACAAGCAAGCCTAACGGCCGTGATCTCTAACCCCTCGCGGACTTCAAAACACTCAGCCAAAGTCTTCTTGGAAACGGGAACTATAACAGCCCCTTTCCGCGCTTCTAAAACTGCAAGCCCTTCATAGGCAAGCCTTTCTAAAACTTTCCTTGCTATCCTCCTGCTAACCCCAAATTTTTCCATAAGCTCAGCTTCCCTCAATCTCATCCCTTCCGGAAAATGACCTGTAACCAAAGAAGTATAAACCTTATTAAAGACTTCTTCAAAACTCAACGCCTCAGCTGAGGAAGACGTTCCCCTTTTACCTTTTCTCATCACGATCCCCCCTTGCTACTTCTTGCTTATTACCCCCCTCCCAAAAATCAACCAGACTAATCCTCCTGAGGCAGAGAACCATAAGACTCGTGTCTTTTTCTTTCACTCAGCAACCTTTCAAAATACTCAGAAACACTAAGCTTTTCACATACCTCCTTTATCTCCTTAAGGACTTCCCCTCCCAGGAGGATATCCTTCCCCTCATTTTCCGCCGATTTCAAGAATTCGATTTCTCCCGGCATAAAAATTCTCTCCCCCTCTCTGCTCGGAGATGACTTCACCCTTCTTATATAATCGTCGACAAGCGCCTCAAAATCTCCCGGAACAAAAACGGAAGGATCTAAAGCCATAAAGAGATGTCCTATTCTCGTTGGTTTAGTGAAGTCACTGTTTTCCCCTACCTCGTCAAGAAAAGCCGAACCCGTCATTAAACCGCTTAACAGATCTATTATAAGGGCAAGACCATACCCCTTTGGTCCTCCTACAGGAAGTAAGCTACCCTTCAAAGCCTTAACAGGATCATCAGTAGGCTGACCCTTTTCATCTATAGCCCATCCCAATGGAATTTTTTCGCCCTTTAAAGCCGCCAGCCTTATCCTACCGCGGGCAACAACAGAGGTAGCCATATCCAAAACTATGGGATACTCATTCTTTGCAGGAATACCAATAGCTATAGGATTAGTCCCAAAAAGAGGCTTCGTTCCACCCCAAGGAGCCATGGCAGGAGCAGTATTAGAGGTGGCAAAGCCAATCATGCCTGCCTTAACAGCCCTTATAACATAATAAGCCAGACCCCCTAAATGATTGGAGTTCCTAACCCCTACAACTCCAACTCCATATATTCGAGCAAGCTCAACACATTTATCCATAGACCAGCATCCCACTACGGGAGCCAAACCGTTATTCGCATCAACGAGAAGAACGGCACCCTTTGAAGACACCTCTTTTATCTCCGTTTTAGGATTCATGAGACCAGAAAGAATTCTCTTTATGTAAACGGGAAGGCGAGCTATCCCGTGAGATTTCACGCCCCTTAGTTCAGAAAAAATTAAGTTATCCACAAAAAGCTCTGCATCACTCTGTGGAACTCCGGCCCTCATTAATAAAGAAACGCAAAAGTCTTGGAGCACTTCTTTTCTAACTTCAATGCTTCCAAACGAGTTTTCCATTTCGTTTCCCTCCTTTAAAACACCTTTCGAGGAGCATTATACCACGAAAAAAAATAAAAAAAAGGAGGGGGGAGGGGGGTGGGGATCGCCGGTCTTCTCACTTCCCCCTCTCATCCTATTTATACGAACCCGAAGGGTTGTTAGCCTTTTACCCCTCCACTACTCAGGTATGGCCATATCGGGCTGGCCGGGCTCGCTCTGAACCGCCTCAGGATAGTAACGCTTCACAAACTCAACCGTTAACGCAGCCTGGTAAGCCATATCTCTACCATTCTGAGCGGTGGTTCTTATACCATGAGCGCTCACAACGGAGTTACCCGTCTTAAGATGAATAGGAGCACCGATTCTGACCATCTCAGGAGCCTCATAAACCCTTATGAAACCGCCAGAAGCCGGTGGGTTATCCACATGGACATCAATTGGAACTTTAACAGCTTGCCTCAAGGCGGCGATCATGGGCAACTGCATATCTCTAACGGGGTTAATGGAATCGGCACCAAGCTGTTCAAGCAATTTGAAGGAAGCAGGGTTTCCATGACCACAGTGAGCGGAAATCTTGAACTTAACATTTTGCGGAAGCTCTCCAGCCTTCTTCATCTCATTCAAAACCCAAAGCAAACCTTCATCGTAAACCAAAATCCCTCTTACTCCAAGCTCTACACCACGTAGAACATCTTCAATAGCCCTTACAACCTGCTCTGCACCCCTTAATCTGTAACCGATCCTAACACCCTGCGGGGTCAACATGGTAGCGCTTGTGTCGTAGGTAGCTCTTGGACCAACGGCCATATTAAGCTCGACACCATTATCCTTACAAACGGCAACATATTCCTTTATTTCCTT
>LGFB01000165.1 GCA_001508835.1 bacterium 42_11 | reverse complement strand
GTTCCATATCTATTGTCAAACATATGTTTCGTTAACGCCTCATTAACAGCAATCACAGGATACATTAAGACACCATTATCAGCCATAGCCTTTAGTCTTACAACCCCTGTTGTAGTTTCTTCGGTTCCACCAATTATATCTCCTATAAACGAGGGCTTTTCTTTATGAAGCGTTGAAATTAGGTCAGCTCCATCATCCATGGTAATATGAGGCTTCTTAGAAAGAACAGCTTTTATGTGAGAATAATACCTTTCTCTATCCTCACCTCTAACAGCAAAAACGGGAATATCGTAAATAGAAACTAAAGCTGCAGCAACATCATCCTGCGTACTCAACGGGTTAGAAGCACAAAGGTAGACATCAGCTCCTCCCTCTTTCAGGGTTATCATTAGATTTGCAGTTTCGGTAGTAACATGAAGACAAGCTCCTATCCTTACCCCTTTTAAAGGCTTCTCCTCGATAAATCTCTTCCTTATTACCTTTCTTAAAACAGGCATGTCTCGCTCTGCCCACTCTATCCTTCTTCTACCTTCCTCTGCAAGCTTCAGGTCCTTAACATCAAAATCCAATGTATCCACCTCCTAAAAGAGTTTAGCATCTTTTGCTTCCCGTTTTATCCTCTCAATGGTGTTGTGTGCTTCTCTTAACGGTTTAGGGATTCTATATCCGTCACAGCAAGACAAAACCAAATCTATAGCAATGTCAAGGCTTACAGCATACCCAACAGAAACAAAAATAGGCTTGACATTGTCTTTCGTTCTCAATACGGCACCTATTATTTACCGTAAAGATGAGATTTAGCACATCCAACCGTGGGTATATTCATATAAATTCCAAAGTGGGTGGCTATTCCCATTCTTCTCGGATGGGCTAAGCCTGCGCCATCAATCAACCAAATATCTGGTTTTTCCTTAAGTTTAGCTGAGGCATCAATCAGAAGGGGCATTTCCCTGAAAGCAAGGAGTCCAGGAATATATGGAAAAGAGACTTTTTTCCTCACACTTACTATTTCCAGAAGATCAAGACTTGGATAGGAATAAAGGAGTATAACTGCATATCCAATATCCCCATCATAAGCCAGATCTGAAGAAGCGATTAACTTGACCTTGGAAATATCAACCCTATTAGTAAGGTCTATTTTGCTTTTGAGCTCGTTTTGGAGTCTTATTGCCTCTTCTGGCGTCAAATCCCACCTATGCATTACAAAATCAAAAAGGAGCGGGCAGGCCCTGCACCGCTCCTATTCCAAATCGACCTTCGCGCCGACTTCTTCGAGTTTCTTCTTAATTTCCTCAGCCTCTTCTTTGGAAAGGCCTTCTTTAACAACGGAAGGTGCCTTCTCAACCAATTCTTTGGCTTCCTTAAGACCAAGATCGGTAAACTGTCTTACTACCTTTATAACCTGGATCTTGTTTGCACCAGCATCTTTAAGGACTACTTTAAATTCCGTCTTCTCTTCAGCTGCAGCTTCAGCCGCAGGGGCTCCCGCAGCAGCTACCATAGGAGCAGCAACAGCCACCGGAGCGGCAGCAGAAACTCCAAACTTCTCTTCCAAAGCCTTAACAAGCTCAGCAAGCTCCAATACAGTCATATTCTCAATTGCTTGAATTATTTCCTCTTTAGTCATAACTTATCCCTCCTTCTCCTTCTTCTCTTTTATAGCATTAAGAGCATAAACTAAATTTCTTGGAACCCCATTCAGAACATTAACAAGCCCCTGAATAGGAGCATTCAGGGTGCCAAGAAGTTTTGCCACCAATTGTGGCTTAGGCGGAAGTTCCGCCAGCTTTTTAATTTGATCTGGAGTTATAAACTCTTTTCCAAGATACCCACCCTTAATTAAGAACTTCTCCAATTGCTCGGCATGCTTCTTAAGTATCTTAGCGACCTCAACAGGGTCGGAATAAGAAATCGCAAGGGCGTTATCTCCCCTAAACATGTCTTCGTTAATATCATAGCCCGCTTCTACAAAAGCCCTTTTAGCCAGATTATTCTTAATCACATGGAAATAGGCTCCCGTCTTTTTAAGCTCATTTCTAATATTATTGAGCTCTGGCGTGCTTAAGCCATGAAAGCTTGTAAAGAAAGTAGCTGTGCATCCCTTCAAAGCTTCGGCCATCTTAGCAACCCATTCAACCTTTTCAGGTCTCGGACCTTTTCTCATCTATTCACCCCCTTCCAGCCAATAAAAGAGAATCCCCTGGCCCGAGACCAGGGGATTCCAATTCAAGACAATACATAAAATTCCCCTTTTACAACCACAGCCTCGGTAGGCGAGCCTATACCGGCCCTTTAAGGTCTACACCACCTACGGTCTCAGGCCTTAATAGTTATACAAAAAGAAATTTATTCTACCGTTAACTCTCTTTGAGCCACATTGGGATCAACCTTCACACTTGGACCCATTGTAGGAGAAACAGCTATACTCCTAATGTACTGCCCTTTAGCAGCTGCAGGCTTTGCCTTTACTATAGCAGAAAGCAAAGCCTGAAAATTCTCATAAAGCTGATCCTCCGAAAAGGAAGCCCTACCTATAGGAGCATGAATAATCCCGTATCTATCAACTTTAAACTCTATCCTACCACTCTTTATCTCCTTGACAGCAGTTCCTACATCATTAGTTACTGTCCCCGTCTTGGGACTCGGCATCAAACCCCTCGGCCCCAAGATTTTACCTAACCTGCTAACATGGCGCATCATATCAGGAGTTGCAATAGTAACATCAAAATCCAACCATCCTTCATTCTGAATCTTTTCTATCAGTTCCAATCCCCCCACGTAGTCAGCACCTGCTGCCTTAGCCTCATCAGCCTTTTCACCCTGCGCGAAAACAAGAACCCTTTTTTCCTTCCCCGTACCATGAGGTAGCAAAGCGGTTCCTCTAACTTGCTGATCTGCATGCCTTGGGTCAACACCAAGCCTTATAGCTACATCAATGCTTTCGTTGAACTTGGCATTAGCAAGCTTCTTAACTAAGGAAATAGCTTCCTTTGGAGAGTAAAGCTTTCCCCTTTCTACCATCTCCTTTAAAGCTATATACCTTTTCCCCCTACGCGCCATTAATCATCCCTCCTCGTGGTCTTTACCGAGCCCTAAAAGGCTCTCCCACAAAATTATTCTAACCTTCTACTATCTCTATCCCCATGCTTCTTGCCGTGCCCTCAACTATCCTCATCGCAGCTTCTATATCATCCGTATTCAAATCAGGCATCTTGATTTGCGCAATTTCCCTTAACTGGCTCCTTGTCACCTTACCAACTTTATTTCTGTTAGGTTCGCTTGAACCTTTCTCTATGCCAGCAGCCTTCTTAAGCAAAACCGAAGCAGGAGGAGTTTTTAAAATAAAGGTAAAACTCCTGTCCGAATAAACGGTCAAAACCACGGGAATTATCATACCCGCC
>LGFB01000164.1 GCA_001508835.1 bacterium 42_11 | reverse complement strand
TTTAACTGCCTTTTCCGCATCCTCTTTAGAGGATATCCCGGGGATTATTACGGCTGAAGCTCCTATATCGAGGGCCTTAAGTATGGCTGTATTGGAGTTTTCCGGAACCCTCACTATTGGTGTTATTCCCGCTGCGTCTGCAGCTCTTACAAGGTTTAATGCTACCTCTATATCGAAGGGACCATGCTCCATGTCTATTATCACGAAGTCGAAGCCTGAGTAGCCTATTATTTCAACTATTTCTTCGCTTCTCGATTGAACGAACATCCCTAAAAGCCTTTTTCCCGATGCCTTTAGCTCCTTGAAGCTTTTAAACATATTAGAAAAACCCCCTTTAATAGCCTCTCAGTTTTCTTAAGGTGGCCAAATTTATGGTGTCCCAGTTACCTTCTTTTGGTGTTTCCAAAATCATCGGTATCCCTTTAAAGTTCTCATCGTTTAATATAAGAGAGAAGGCTTTTTCTCCTATAAATCCCTTGCCTATATGGGCATGTCGGTCAAGCTTGCTTCCCAGCGGGCTTGCGGAGTCGTTTAAGTGAAACGCGAATAAAAAGCTCACCCCAATTATTCTGTTGAAATATTTCATCGTGTTCCTGTAGCCATGTTCTGTTGATATATCATAACCTGAGGCAAATATGTGGGCTGTATCGATACAAACTCCTAATCTGTCTTCTTTTCCTACAAGGCTCATTATTTCGGCTAAGTGGTCGAGCCTGTGTCCTATGTTGTTTCCTTGACCCGAGGTGGTTTCAAGAAGTATTCTTGTTGAGGTTCCGGAGGTATCCTCTAAGACTATTTTTAGGGCATCAGCAATTCTCCTTATCCCCCACCTTTCTCCCTTTCCCTTGTGAGACCCAGGGTGCATAACTAAGTATGGGATACCGAGCTCATCGCATCTTTTAACTTCCTCTATCAGGGCTGTTATAGATTTTTCATAGTTCACCCTGTCTGGAGATGCTAAGTTTATCAAATAAGAGGTGTGAGCCACTATCTTCTTTATATTGCTTTTTTTCCATTCGCTGTAAAACATCTCCACATCGAGGGCGGTGAGCTTTTTTCCGAACCATTGAAGCTGATTTTTGGTGAAAATCTGGATGGCTTCGCATTTAAGTGCCTCTCCTCGCTCTATTGCCTTCCATATTCCCCCCGATATGGACATGTGCGCGCCTATTAAGCTCATCTATAACATCTTTCCTTTCCAAAAGCTTACTTAATATTCTTGCAGTTGCTCCCCAAATTCTATAACCCCTCCAATTGTAAACAGGATAGGATATCTCCCTTCCTCTTACTACCGTGCTTTCCATTTTTAGTGGCAAAGATAAAAGCTCGTCAAAAGGCAAAACTATGATTTCCTTCACCTCCTTCTCGTTCCTTTTTAAGTCTAAGTCGTTTTTTATCAATCCTACGAAGGGCTTGATTAGATAGCTACTTACATAGGCCATTTCGTCCTGAAGCTCTGCGATTATTTCCACGGCATCCTTGTTTAACCCTATTTCCTCTTCTGCTTCCCTTAAGGCGGTTTCTAAAAGGTTCTCCTTTTCTTCCTGCCTTCCTCCCGGGAAGCATATCTGTCCCCCATGCTGGCTTAGGTTTTGATTCCTTAGCGTTAGTATCAGGTGTAACCTATTGTCTTTGATAATAAAAGGAATTAGAACTGCGGCTTTCTTGACTTCGCTTCTCATAACCTATATTATACTCCAAAAGGGGGTGAATATCTTGTCCTTGGGGTTAGTTCAAGTTTATACGGGTAACGGTAAGGGTAAAACCACGGCTGCCTTGGGGCTTGCTATGAGGGCTTTAGGTCACGGTTACAAGGCTATAGTAATTCAGTTCATGAAAGGGTGGGAATATGGGGAGCTAAGGTCCGCTTCAAAGCTTGGCCTTGAAATTGTCAGGTTTGGAAGGGCTTCTTTTGTGGATAGGAATAATCCGGCTGAAGAGGATATCGAGGAGGCTAAAAGGGGGTTCAGATTTGCCTACGAGGTTTTAAAGGGTGGAGAATATGATTTAGTAATCCTTGATGAAATAAATGTGGCTGTAGATTATGGGCTTATTTCTCTGGATGAGGTTTTAAGCCTTATAGAGATAAAACCTCCTCATGTGGAGCTCGTTTTGACAGGAAGATATGCTCATTCTAAGATAATAGAGAAGGCCGATTTAGTTAGCGAGGTGATGGAAATCAAGCACCCCTATCGTAGGGGGATAGAAATGAGGAGGGGTATAGACTATTAAGGTAGTCGAGCTTGACAGGGATAAGGATATCCACGGTTGGTGGAAGTGGAAGTATAGGGCTTGCCCGGCGGAGAGGCTTCTCCTTAATCCTTACGCGGGCTGTAGTGTAGGTTGCTTTTTCTGTTACTCCCGAGCCTTACCGGGATATCATAAAGAGGCTTTCTTAAAGGGCCTCGTTTTTGTTTGGCTGAGGTTTCATGAGGGGCTGGTGAAAAAGTTAGATAATTTAAGCATTTCTCCTCCAGGCTATCTTTCTCCAACGAGCGACCCTTTTCAGCCTGTAAATCTCAAGTATGGGCTTGCTGAAAAGGTTATAAGGGTTTTCGTGGACAAGAACATTCCGATTTTGGTGGTTACGAAGAGGAGTGTAACGGAGGAGGCTTTATCTCTTCTGGAAAAGCAGAAGGATAGCGTCCTTGAGGTAAGCCTCCTGACCTTAGATGAAAGGTTAAGGCGCTTTCTTTCTCCCGGTGGGTCAAGCGTGAAGGAGCTTTTAAGCTCTTTGGAACGGGCATCGAGTAGAGGTATTCACACGGTTTTAAGGATGGATCCCTTGCTTCCCTTTTTAAACGATAGGGAAGAGGATATGTATCGTCTCCTTAAGGAGGCGAAAGAAAGAGGCGTTAAGCATGTAGTAGCCTCTTGTCTCGATATCCCTCTGCGGATAAAAAGGCTCGTTTTCTTATCTCTTTCCCGCTGGGATAGTTCCCTTCCGTTTAAGTATGAGCGCCTTTATAAGGAGAGGATTTCTAATTCCCTTCAAGCTGATATAAGATATCGACGCGAGCTCTTTTCAAAGGTTAAGGATATGGTAAACTCTTTAAAGCTCAGCCTATCCCTTTGTATGGAGTTTACGGAAGATGGAAGGAATCTGAACGAGCTTTACTCTACATCGAGAAATTGCGAGGGAAAAACGATGCCTATCTCCCTTAAAAAAGGCAAAACCTTTTTACCTCTTCCTTGTTCCAATGAAGGCTCTTGTTTGACGTGCTTTAACCCCGATTGTGGTGTAAGTGATTTGGCTATGAGGGGACGGGCCAGATATCTTTCATACGGGGATTTCAGGAGGATAAGAGTTGAAAGGTGGACATGTTCACTTTTTGGGTCATGCAACCCTATTGATAGAGGTTAATGGAGTTACTCTTTTGACTGATCCCATAAGTAGGGTTCTCCGGGGAAACGCCCAATTTAAAACTTTCCTTTCCGGGGCGAAAAAACGCCCTCCCTTGGATATAGTCCTTATAT
>LGFB01000163.1 GCA_001508835.1 bacterium 42_11 | reverse complement strand
AGGTCATAAAAGAGGAGGCAAAAAAAATCCACAAGATCATAGAGGAAGAAGAAAACGACTCTCTCCCTTTAAATGAACTTTGGAAAAGAAAGACTGAGAAGGCTTTCGCAATCGTTAAAAAGCTTGAAAAACAGTTCAAGGTTTTCTATGAAGTAGCCTTTAGGGCGTGGAAAGCGGAAGAATCTAAGAATTTCTTTTTCGAAATAGAAAAGGAAAATATGGATAAACATACAAAAATTCTCCAAAGAGAGCTTCAGGCAAGAAATCTAAAACTATCAAAAGATGATATCGAAAAAATCGCTAAGCTCCAAACCCTTTTCCATCAAGCCATCGCATTTAGAATATTAATATTTCAGGAAGATAATGAATCTTGGAAGGAACTAAAAGAACTGATATTCCTATTTATCGATATCCTATCCTTTTATATCGTTAAAAGGGGTGAGAAAGTTGAAGAGGGAACGGCATAGCATAATAATACTCGTCTTAAGCGTAATCGTCCTTTTCTGCACATTACAGCCATCGATCGCTCATGGAAAGACGGTAACTCTTGAAGAGGCTATAAAAATAGCTATTCAAAACAATCCTGCGATAAAGGAAGCAGAAGCTAAGGTAAGACAAGCAGGGGGCGACCTTCAAACCGCTAAAGCAGGCCTCGTTCCAAAGCTAAGGTTAGAATCTTCCTATGTGAGGATAAACGAGGAAAGGGCTATCCCCGTAATGGCCTTTCAAAATGGAACTCCGGTAGAACTCTTCTCGATACCGCTGGCCCTTGAAGACACCTTTTCACTGGCGGTTAAACTTGAATGGCTTATATGGGGGGGAGGAAAAGTAAGAGCTACAATTAAAGCCTTAGAACACGGCCTAAGGGTAGCCCAAGCGAATCTCGAAGCAACAAAGAATAATGTAATTCACGAAACGGAAAAAGCCTACTACTCCGTCCTTAAAGCCAAAGCATATATGAAATTAATGGAAGACATGGTAAACCTTCTTGAAGCCCACCAGAATAGGGTTAAAAAGCTTTATGAAAGAGGAATGGTTCCAAAATCAGACCTCCTCAGAATTGGGGTTGAACTTTCAAATACCAGATTATCCTATTTTAAAGCCCAAAACGCTTTCAAGCTGGCAAAGGCATCTTTAAAAACAACCTTGGGAATAGAAGAAGAGTTAGAACCAGAAGAGGTTTCCTTTAAACCCAAATTCGAGCTCCAAGATTTAAGCTTTTATCTCCAAATAGCTAAAAATAAACGTGCAGAGCTTCTCGCCATCCAAAGAGCCGTAGCGCAAGCCGAAAGCTATATAAAAGCAGCCACAGGGAACTTAAAACCAAGCTATATCTTCTCTGCAAAGTATGAAAAGACGGACTCGAGCTTCCCCCCGCAAGAGGAAAACTGGAATATCGCTTTAGCAATACAATGGAACTTATTTGACGGAGGAGAAGCAAAGGGCAATATAGAAAAAGCAAAGGGGATAAAAGATGAACTTTTAGCTACATACAAAAAGGTGGAGGACAATATATCTTTGGGGGTTGAGAACGCCTATCTTAACCTGAGGTCTGCTCTTGAAAGATTGGAGGTTGCGGAAAAGGAAGTGGAAAGTGCAAAGGTGGATTACGAAATGATGCTTAAAAGATATAATGCACAGGTTGCATCAATAATAGACGTTCTGGATGCCCAAACGGCATTAAAGGAAGCCAGAACACATCTTATAGATGCCCTGTACGATGTTTGGATATCTTGGTCAGACTTAAGATATAACTGTGGATACGAGGTGATGAAATATGAGAAGTAAGAAATTGCTTGCTTTCCTTATCTTCCTTATTTTCATCCTTTCTTTCGCAGGTCTCATAGCCTTTAGAGCCCATGAAAAAGCTCTAAAGCAAAAGGTATCCGCTCAAGAAGAAAAGGCCATCCCTGTTGAAGCCTTTAGAGTTTCATACACCAAAATGAAAAGTTCAATCACCATCACGGGAACGATTTCAGCCTATGAAGATGTAGATATCTTTCCAAGGGTAAGCGGAAGTAAGGTAATAAAGATCTACAAGGAAGTGGGAGATTTCGTTAAAAGTGGAGAAGTCTTAGCTGATCTTGATACCGAAATGATAGATGTTCAGCTTAAGCAAGCTTATGCTTCTAAAGAGTCAGCGAAAGCGGCAATAAAGCAAGCAGAAATAAGGGTTGCAACATTGAGAAAAGACTACGAAAGAATAAAGAAACTATACGAAGAGGAGGTTGTCCCTAAACAGCAGCTCGACCAAATCGAAGGTGAGTATCTTATCGCCAGAGCGGGATTAGAAGCAGCAAAGAAAAAGCTTGAAGAAGTAGAAGCCTTGATAAAACAGCTTGAACTAACCAAAAGCTATCACCGCATCTTGGCACCTGTATCTGGTGTAGTATCGGAAAGAAAGATAGAAGTAGGGGAAATCGTAAGCGTCACTTCTCCCATATTCAGAATAAGTAAAATCTCAGAGCTTAAGGTAAAAGGTTCGGTGCCAGAAAACTATTTTTACGGGGTCAAAATTGGAATGAAGGCCGAGGTACTGGTAGATATCTACCCTGAAAAGCATTTCTTGGGAGAAGTTCGACTTCTTTCACCCACCGTAGACCCTAAAACGAGAACCGGGGAAATAGAAGTAAAGATAAACAATCAAGATTTGCTACTTAAACCTGGCATGTTCGCAAGAATAAAGTTAGATCTTCAAGAAAGAGAGGTCTTGTTTGTTCCACAACAGGCCTTAAGGAGATTCGAAGGAACGGGAAGATACTATGTATTTGTGGTAGATGAAAATAGAAGAGCAAGGATAAGGGAAATCACCATTGGAGATAGAAGCGGAGATAGGATAGAAGTGGTGAAAGGCCTGTCCCCTCAGGAACTTGTAGTTCTAACCGTCACGAGTGCGGTAAAAGATGGAGCGCTCCTTGATGTTAAGGAGGTGACAATCGAGTGAACCTACCATCCCTCGCTGTAAGAAGACCAGTTGCCACTTTGATGGTGTTTTTAGCAGCAATATTATTGGGATTTGTGTCTATCTACTTCATGTCTATAGACTTACTACCGAAGTTCGATATGCCGTCCATAAGCGTAATAACATCCTGGCCTGGCGCATCTGCTGCCGATGTAGAAACGGAAGTTACTAAGACAATGGAAGACCACTTATCACTGGTTGAAAGCATAGACAACATATATTCCAAGTCTTTCGATAATCTATCGGTAGTAACTCTGGTGTTCAAATGGGGAACGGATTTAGACGCGAGAATGAACGACATAAGAGACCTCTTAAGCATCATAAAGAGAGATCTCCCTGATGGAACAGAGGAACCCGTCGTTTTAAAGCTTTCAAGCTCTTTAACTCCTGTAGCAGTTATATCTGTTTACTCTGAGAGTCACTATGAAAGCTTAAGACACATAGCCGAAAAGGAAATAGGAGATAGACTCAAACAGGTTCCCGGTGTAGGAAGAGTAATGGTTTATGGTGGACTTG
>LGFB01000162.1 GCA_001508835.1 bacterium 42_11 | reverse complement strand
GGGACTCGAACCCACATCGCCCGTTTGAGGGCTTACCGGATTTCAAGTCCGGCTCCTTATCCAGTTCGGACACCTCTCCGCTACTTATATTATACCAAAAATTCTTGTGATATAATGAAGTCGGTAGTTGAAAAAATCAAGGGGGGGATAGGAATGAACTGGGAGAGTAGGCTGTCTACGATCGGTAAAGAGCTTAGGCCTTCTGCTATTCGTGAGCTTCTTTCTTTGGCGAAGAAGCCTGGTGTCATATCTTTTGCTGGTGGTTTGCCTGACCCGAGAATCTTCCCTGGAGAGAAGTTTGTAGAAATTGCTCAGCTTGTTAAGGACTATGCTAATACCGCTTTACAGTATGGTAAGACGGAGGGGCTCGATGAGCTTGTGGACTTTGTTGCTGAATGGTGTAGTAAAAGATACGGCTTTTCTGTATCTCGCGAGAATGTTGTTATAGTTAATGGTTCTCAGCAGGCAATGGATGTTATAGGTAAGGTTTTCATCGACTATGGAGATCATGTTTATATCGAAGCCCCTACTTATGTAGGCACTTTAGTGGCTTTTAGGAATTGTGGTGCTCGATTTGTAGGAATACCTATGGATGAAAATGGGATGATTGTGGATCTTCTTGAGGAGGACGTTAAAAAGAGAATAAAGGAAAATCTTCCCATGCCAAAGTTCGTTTATGTTATCCCAAACTTCCGAAATCCTTCTGGTAGAGTTCTTTCTCTTGAGAGAAGAAGAAGGCTTTACGAAATAGCGGAAAAGTATGACTTGGTTATTATTGAAGACGATGCCTATGGCGAAATATATTACGATGAAAAGCCACCAGCACATATAAAAAGTATGGATACTTCGAATAGGGTTATCTACTGTGGGAGCTTCTCTAAAATATTGGCTCCTGGCATGAGAGTTGGTTGGATTATTGGTGATAAAGATATTATAAGAAAGTTTGTAATGGCGAAGCAGGGTATGGACCTATCTACTAGCATATTTGCACAGTTTTTCATTGCAGAATTCTGCAAAAGGGGATGGCTTGAGCCTCAGATAGAGCTTATAAGGAAGCATTACAGTGGCAAGCGTAATGTCATGGAAAATGCCATAGATGAGTATTTCCCGAAGGGAACGAAGTATTCTCGCCCTGGTGGAGGATTTTTCTACTGGGTCCAGGTAGAAGGGGTTGATACTACAGAGATATTCAAGATAGCGGTGGAAAAGTATAACGTTGCCTATGTGGTTGGAAGCGCTTTTTATCCTTACGGCGAAAGAAATGACGAGATGAGAATAAACTTTACCTATCCTTCAGAAGAAGAAATTAAGGAAGGTATAAGAAGGTTAGGTGCCGCTATTAAGGATAGTTTAGAAGGTTGAGTGAGAACCGAAGGTTATCAAAGTGATTTATTGAAAAGTTATCCCAAAAGACGCAAGTCCCTAAAAGGATAAATTCTCCTTTTCCATAAATGGCACGTGCTCCCAAAATTTGCGAAGGGGGAGAAGATGAGCTCTCACTTATAATAAAGGGCTCGGCTTTTCCCCCTGTAATTTCTATAGGAGCTACACAGGGCATTAAAACCTTTTCAACGCCGTTATTAAAGTTCGTAACATTTCCTGTTACTACAAGATAGGGGTCTCCATTTAAAGAATTTTCATTATCCATGACTGACGAAGGTAGCATTTTTAGACCAAAAGGTTTTGAAAGTTCATTTAGCAGAGATGCCACGTTATCCTCGTTCATATAATATCCCAAAGCTATGACTCTCCTTCCTTCTTCGACAAGCGATATTATTTCTTCTATTTCCTCTTCAGTGAACGGTTTTTCTGGGTAGTTAAACACGATTACTTTACATTCCCTGGCTTCTTTTAGGGAATTTACTAACTTGTATTTGATAGCTCTTTTTAGAATTGAAAAATAATAGTGGTCTTCAATTGTAAACTCTTGATGAAATACGCTCCATCCTATCATGAGTTTCCCTCCTTTGCCTTCTTTGCTTCTCTTAAATTATAACATCTTTTCAAAACGGGGGTAGTATAGTAAAATTTATATGTTAATAAGCAAAATACGGAGGAGGGATCGGAATTGATGGAAATATACGCTTCGCAGGTTAGAAAGGAAACGAACATACCGATTTTTGCAAGGGATGTGGAGAGAGTTTTGTCTGTTTTGTTTGTAAGCGATGATTTCTGGCAGATAGTTAGATATTCTATGGTTTCGCTCCCAGCAGTAGCTTCCTTGATTAAGCTTCTTGAAAAGGAAGGTTGGATAAAGTACGAAGGCGAAAAGATAGTTTTGACTGAGAAAGGCAAGAGGGAAGCCGAGCTTGCAGGAGTTCATCCCTATAGGAGATATATTTGTGATAGATGTAACGGTAAAACTGTAGTTATCGATGCCTTTAAGGAAGTTTATGAGGAATTTTTGAAACTCCAGGGGAATCGTCCTGAGGCTCTACATCGGTATGATCAAGGATATGTTACTCCCGAAACTACATTAGCCAGGGTTGCGTTTGCTGATATGAGAGGAGATGTCAGGGGCAGAGAGATAATAGCTCTTGGTGATGATGATCTTGTGGGGCTAGCTTTAGCTCTTACGGGCTTACCCAAGAGGGTAGTGGTTATAGATATAGACAAAAGGATTCTTGATTTCGAAAGCAAGATAAAGGAAGAAAAAGGTTTGGATATGCTTGAACTCAGAAGGGTTGATCTAAGAGAGCCGTTGCCTGAAGATTTATTAGGGAAGTTCGATGTCTTCTTTACCGATCCTGAAGAAACGCTTCCTGGGTTTAAAGCCTTCGTTTACAGAGGGATAGCTACTCTTAAGGGGCCTGGTTGTGCTGGATATGTAGGCATTACGCATGTAGAGACTTCTTTGAGTAAGTGGAGGGAGATTCAAAAATTTATTGTGGAAGCCGGTCTTGCTATAACGGATATAATAAACGAGTTTAACGAGTATGTTAACTGGCCTTACTACAGGGATATGAGGGCTTATAGTCTCAATCCCGTGAAGAGTGATCCCAAAGATATATGGTATGTTTCTGCTCTGTACAGAATAGAGACTCTCGATAACTTCCAGAGATGGAACGAACCTTTGGCTGAAGATATATATGAAGACGATGAAAGTTCAACCACATAAAGGGGTGTTTCAATAGATTTGAATAAGGTAGTAGGCATTGATTTCGGAACTACATACTCCGCTATAGCCTTTATGGCAGGGGAAAGACCCGAGATTATCCCTAACAGGCGTGGAAGGAGAGTTACACCTTCTATTGTTGCTTTTTCTAAAAACGGTGAAATACTGGTGGGGGAACCCGCTAAGAATCAAGCAATTCTTAATCCAGAAAGAACTATTTCTTCTATAAAAAGGTATATGGGAACCAATTACAAGGTTGAGATAGATGGTAAGGAGTTTAGGCCACAAGATATAGCTGCTTTGATAATCAGAAAGCTTAAGGAAGATGCAGAAGAGTTTTTGGGGGAAAGATTAACTGAGGCTGTTATAACTGTTCCCGCTTATTTTAGCGATTCGCAAAGACAAGCT
>LGFB01000161.1 GCA_001508835.1 bacterium 42_11 | reverse complement strand
ATTCCTTTTATTGCTGGAGTATCTTATGAGGTTTTAAGGTTCAGCTTTTCTTCGTCTTTTACAAAATTTTTGGCCAAGCCTGGTTTGTGGCTTCAGTATCTTACTACTCGAGAACCTTCGAGAGAGCAGATAGAAGTTGGGATAGTGGCCTTAAAGGAGGCTTTGGGAGATGTGGGAGAGGCTAAAGAAGATTGAGGAAGAATATGAAAGCCTATCTAAGAAATTATCGGATCCTGCAATAGTTCAAGATCCCAAAGAATTTCAAAGAGTAGCTAAAACGCATGCAGAGCTTGAGGATATTGTGATTAAGTATAGAAAATATAAGAAACTGTCTAAGGAGTTAGAGGAGGCCAAACTTATAGCGGAGGAAGATGAAGAATTAAGAGAGGTTGCTAAAGAGGAAGCCAAGCTTATAGAAGAGGAACTCGTCAGGTTAGAGGAAGAACTTAAGACGGCTCTTATTCCTAAGGATCCTATGGATGATAGGAATATCATAATGGAAATAAGGGCGGGAGCTGGCGGTGAAGAGGCGGCTCTATTTGCTGCTGATCTTTTCAGAATGTATGCACGTTATGCAGAGCGTAAAGGCTGGGATGTTGAAGTTCTTGATAGAAATGAAACTGGGATCGGTGGTTATAAGGAAATAGTTTTTAGAATAATTGGCAAAGGAGCCTATAGTAGGTTAAAGTTTGAAAGCGGTGTTCATAGGGTTCAAAGAATTCCTGTAACCGAGTCGAGCGGAAGGATTCATACTTCTACAGCAACGGTAGCGGTACTTCCAGAGGTAGAAGATGTAGAGGTGGAAATAAAAGAGGAAGATCTTAAGATAGAGACTTTTAGAGCAAGTGGTAAAGGCGGTCAATATGTTAACAAAACGGATACTGCGGTTAGAATAACTCATATTCCAACAGGTATAGTGGTGTCCTGCCAAGATGAAAGATCTCAATATAAGAACAAACAGCGAGCCCTGAGTATCTTGAGGGCTAAGCTTTATGAGATCGAGAGAGAAAAACAAGAGAGTGAAATAGCCTCTTTGAGAAAAAGTCAAGTGGGAAGTGGCGAAAGAAGCGAAAAAATCCGCACTTACAATTTTCCACAAAATAGGGTAACTGATCATAGGATAGGCTTAACACTTTATAATCTTGAGGAAGTTCTTGACGGAGATCTTGATGATATAATAGAGGCCCTTATTGTTGCAGACAGAGCAGAAAAACTTGCGAAGTTAGTTGCCGCATGAAAATCATAGAAGCTAAGCGTTGGGCAAAAGAAGCGTTTGAAAGAGCAGGAGTACCTTTCCCGGAAAGGGAAAGTGAGATACTCTTGTCCTCCTTTTTGAAAAAAGGTATTGCTGAGTTAATTTTACATCCAGATGAGGAAATTCCTGATGAACGGGAATTTAGGTATTGGGTTGCTCGAAGATGTTGTAGAGAGCCATTGCAGTATATAATTGGGAAGACGCAGTTTTTAAACTTTACCTTCAAAGTGAAAAGAGGGGTGTTTATTCCTCGCCCAGAGACGGAAATATTGGTTGAGGAAACCCTAAAATGGATAGAAAAAGGGTTAGTTCTTGATTTGGGAACAGGATGCGGAAACATAGTTATCTCAATTCTTGCTCTTAAAAAAGATTTAAAAGGAATTGGAATAGATGTTTCTGATTTGGCTTTAGAGGTGGCAGTGGAAAATGCCAAAGTTTTAGGTGTTAGCGATAGAGTAATGTTTCTGAAAAGTGATTGGGGACAGGGCTTAGAAGGCTGGTTTGAGTTTGACCTTGTAGTTTCTAATCCTCCTTATATCCCTTCCTCTGAAATATGGCATTTGGACCCGGAGATATTGTTATACGAACCTGTTGAGGCTTTGAATGGAGGAAAGGATGGCCTTTCCTTCTATGAGAGAACTATTGATCTTGCTAAGCTCTTATTGAAGAAGGGAGGAATCCTAGCTCTTGAGTTGGGCAAAGAGAGCTATATTGATATCTTAGATTTAAGAGGTTTTTCTATTCTCTCTATCAGATCCGATTATATTGGTCAGAGAAGGGTCCTTATTTTGAAGAAAGATTGAGTTAAAGGGGTGATTTTTATGGAGTCGACAATAAAATTTGGCACAGATGGTTGGAGAGGCATAATAGCTTTAGATTTTACCTTCGAAAATGTGAGGAGAGTTGCTAAAGCGGTAGCTGCTTATCTTTATTCTGAAGAGAGAAGCAAGCTCAGGATGTATTCTTTTGGAGTTCCCTTTAGAAAGCCGGAAGATGGTGTTGTAGTTGGATATGATAGAAGGTTTTTGTCGGATGAGTTTGCTTTAGCCTTTTCTGAGGAGCTTGTAAAATACGGAATTCCCGTTCTTCTTTCAAAGGATCCTGTTCCAACACCTGCAGTTTCTTACGGGGTTTTGTATAACAAAGCAGCTTTAGGTGTTATGGTTACTGCGAGTCATAATCCTCCCAAATATAATGGTATAAAGTTGAAACCCGAGTATGGAGGCCCTGCTCTTCCTGAGGTGACCTCTCTTGTTGAAAGTTTGCTTGATTTTAAAATGCCTTTATCCTCTAACCCAGCTTCCATAGATTTTGTTGACTTGAAGGGAAACTATATTGAAGCCTTGAAAAATAAAGTGTCAATGATAAATATAAAGAGTTTGCCGTTCAAGGTAGTTTTGGATGTGATGTATGGTTCCGGTGAAGGGTTACTTTCGAATATATTGGATTCCGTTGGAGTAAAAGTTGAAGAAATTCATGCAGAAGCTAATCCGTATTTTGGTGGTTTGCATCCGGAACCTATACCTCCTAACATTGATTTTCTGTCCAATTTCGTGACAGAGAAGGGATTCGACATTGGAATAGCTTTGGATGGAGACGCTGACAGGATAGGATTGGTTGATGAAAAAGGAAATTTTGTTAATCCTCATCAAGTTTTTGCTCTTATAATGAAACATCTTATAGAGGATAGAGGGAAAAGGGGAAAGATAGTTTGGACATGTTCCTTAGGAAGGGAACCCGAAAAATTAGCTAAGAAATATGGTATAGAGTATTATATAACTCCTGTTGGTTTCAAGTATGTATGTGAGTATATTTTGGAGGGTGGTGTGCTGTTGGGAGGAGAAGAAAGTGGGGGATATGGCTTTGTGGAACATATCCCGGAGAGAGATGGTTCAATGTCAGCACTTTTAGTTTTGGAGATGATGTCTTGTAGAAAGAAATCCGTTGGTGAGCTTCTCAAGGAACTTTATGAAGATTTTGGTCCTTATTATTATAAAAGATTAGATCTCAAACTCGAGAGGAAAATGTCTTCAGCAGAATTAAAAGGGTTAGGTGATAAACTGGTTGTATTACTCGAGGAGAATCCTGTTAAGGTTGAAGATATAGATGGATTAAAATTCCATTTCTCCGACGAAAGTTGGCTTTTAATAAGACCTTCAGGAACGGAGCCACTTTTAAGGCTTTACGCCCAGGCTCCTTCTTTGGAAAGACTTGATTTTCTTCTTACCAAATCCAGGGAAGCCGTCGAAAATGTATAGTTTCCTTTTGGGAATAGTCGG
>LGFB01000160.1 GCA_001508835.1 bacterium 42_11 | reverse complement strand
GGGAAGTATCGGGTATTCTGAAGTCTTCCTTGAAAATAAAAGAAAAATGGAGCTCCTTAAAGATAGATGGGAAAAGGAAAAAGCTAAACCTTTTCCTCTTTTGAACGGTTATGAAATAATGGCTTACCTTTGCATTCCTCCTGGTAAAAGGGTTGGTGTTTTAAAGGAAAGTTTGTATGAGGCTCAGCTGAAAGGTATTATAAGAACGAAGAATGAAGCTATTGCTTACCTTAAAGCTATTGCTAAGGTTTGAATACTTTACTGGCTTGGAACAATTTCTATGGGTACGTCTACCTCCATTTTCTTATTGGGGTCGTTTATGTCTCTTAGGGTCGTTATGATTCTATACTTTCCAGGTCTTATGCCTGTGAATGAGTACCTTAGAAAGAGGAAGAACTCTGTGTTGAAGTTTTTTGATTCCATGCTCCAGGTTCCAAAGTTTTTCTTTTCGTAAAGGTGATTCCCCTCACTGTCTAATATTGCGAAATCTGCTGCAAGTCCAAAGGAATAATTGTCTCCCTTTTTGACTACGGTGTATCCCATGGGTTCGACGTAAATATATATTGGGTCTCCTTCTGTGAACTTGTTGTTTTTCCTTTCCACATATAGCCCTACACCTTCTGGTTCGTTTTCTACTAAAACTGCCTTTGAATAAAATAGTGGCGATTTGTTCCAGATAGCTAAGTAGAGCTCTCGTGATTTTATTAAAGCGGCTTTATAGTCTCCCTTTGAAAACAACTGTTTGATTTCTTCAGCTAAAGAATTGATGTTTTGATTTTCCGTTTGAGCCCAAGAAATATTGGCAATTGCGAGGAAAAGGGAGAAAAGCAAAATCGTTAAAGTTTTTCTCAATTTTATCACCCTCCTTTGTGCTTTTGCTTTGTCCTTTCTATTATATCAGAACCACTTGTATGTTATAATTAACTCGAAACAGAATAAAACTTAGAGAAGGAGGTAGATATAATGAAGAAGTGTTTAATAGTGCTTTTGGTTGTTTCTTTAGTTGGTTTCTCTGGATTAGGAATTGCCTTTGGGGATGCTATGGATAAGGATGTTTTGAAGGTGGGAACGGAAAGTACTTATCCTCCTTTTGAATTTAGGGACAAAAATAACAATCTTGTAGGGTTTGATATTGAACTTATGGAGACGATAGCTAAAAGGATAGGCAAAAAGATAGAATGGGTTGATATGCCTTTCGATTCGCTTATTCCGGCTCTTCTAGCAGGAAAGATCGACATAATTGCTGCTGGCATGTCTGCTACGGAAGAGAGAGCGAAAAAGGTAGCTTTCTCTATCCCTTATTACATAAGTCTCAGCTCTTTTGTGGTTAGAGCGGATGATAATTCTATAAAGACTCTTGACGATTTGAAAGGTAAGACAATTGCTGTTCAGCTTGGTACGGTTCAAGATACCTTTTGTTCGAAAATTCCTGGTGTTACGATGAAGAGATTCCAAAAGTTTGATGATTGTGTTAGAGAAGTGGTTCTTGGGCGAGCCGATGCTACCTTAATGGATAAGCCTGTTGCTGTGAAGTTCTGCGAGAGCAAGGATTTTAAGGGTAAGGTAAAGATAGCTTTCGATCAGGTTATAACGGAAGCTGGAAAGGCCTTAGCTTTGAGGAAGGAAGATACAAAACTGCTACAGGCAATCAATAAGGTTTTAGAGGAGATGAAGGCAAGCGGAGAACTTCAGGCACTGATAGACAAGTGGTTCAAGCAGTAAAAGAAGAGGGGGGCTAAGCTTTAGCCCCCCTTTAACTTTCAAGGACGGATATAATTTTTTCTAGAGCTTCTTTTAATATCTCTACAGGTTGGGTTAAGGCAATTCTTAAGTGTCCTTTCCCATCAGGCCCAAAGAAGGGATAGCCTGGAACGGTAATAACTTTCGCTTTTCTCACTAATAATTTTGCGCGTTCCACATCTTCCTTTCCATCCTCAAAATAAGGGAAGATAAAAAAGCCTCCCTCAGGTTTCGAAAGTGTAAGCCTATTGCCTTTTGATAGTATTTCAAAGGCTATTTCTCTTCTTTTTCTAAATTCTTTCCTTAACGAAGGGAAGTTGGGATTTCCCTTTTTGAAAGCATTTAGTACTCCATACTGCGTTATAGAGTTAGCACAGAAACTAAAGGTAGAGATGGCCTTCTTAATTCCTACTGCAATTTCTTTAGGAGCTGCCACATACCCTATTCTTAAGCCTGTTATAGAGTAACACTTTGAGAAAGAGCCTAAAATCACTGTTTGATCTTTTCCGCCTTTAAATTCGATAGGTAAGGGCACTTTCCCGTCGTTCGTTAAAGCTTCATAGGCGATGTCTATAAGTATTATTTGGTCGTTTTGTTTGGCGAAGAATAATATTTTTTCCAAGTCTTCATGTTTTAGCACCATTCCTGTTGGATTATTAGGAGAACAGAGAAAGATTATTTTTGCTTCTTTTGGAAGGCTATCTAACCTTGGTTCTACGGGAATTCCTTTCTCTAAGGTTTTAAAGGGAAAAGTTTTTGCTCTTAGGAGGTTTAAGGCTCTTAAGTGCCCAGAATACCATGGAGATTGAAGTATTGCTTTGTCTCCTTCGTTTAAAAGGGCTAAAAGGGTTGAAAATATTGCTCCTGCTCCTCCTTGTGTAATTATTATTTCATCGGTGTCGTATGAGACGCCGTATCTCTCCTTAAGATCGTCAGCAATAGCTTTTCGAAGTTCTAAAATTCCTTCATCGGCGGTATATTTAGTAAGATTTTTGTCAAGAGCTTCTTTAATTCCCTCTTTAACTAAGGGATCTGGTGGAAGGTCAGGTTCTCCCACGGTTAAGTTCACACAGTCAGGGGGGGCTCCCGCGGATACCTCTAGGAGGTTCAGTACCTCAAGGTTAATAACCCGTTCTGCTAATTTTATCATCTCACTTGCCACTTCCTTTCTATGTGTCTTACTAATGTACTTACTATTGTAGTTATGAATAGGTAAATTAATGCGACTACTATAAAAACCTCGAATGAAGCGAAGGTTACACTTCTAACTTGTTGACCTACCATGGTTAGTTCAGTTATGGCTAAAGTAGAAAGTAAGGAAGATTCCTTAACCAAGGTTACAAATTCGTTTCCTAATGCTGGTAGCATATTTCTGATTGCTTGTGGAAGAATTATATACCACATAGTTTGTAGATAACTCAAGCCAAGAACCTTTGCAGCTTCAATTTGTCCTTTAGGGACCGCTTCTATTCCTCCACGGACTATCTCCGCTACATATCCACCACTATTTATACCTAAGCCTATTACGCCAGCAGTAAAAGCTTCAAATTCAATACCTATGGAAGGTAGTCCAAAGTAAATAACAAAAAGCTGAACTAAAAGTGGAGTTCCTCTTATCACATATACGTAAAGCCACGCTATAAAGTTTATAGGTCTTGATGGAATAACTCTCCCTATGCCTACGATAGTTCCTATAACTAAACCGATGAGAATTGCTAAGGTACTTGCTTCTATTGTGGCTTTTGTTCCTTTTAGGAACATTGGTAGATACGGTATGACTATACTAAAATCTAAATTCATGG
>LGFB01000159.1 GCA_001508835.1 bacterium 42_11 | reverse complement strand
ATTATGGCAAAATTCTTGTTTAAAATTTCTTTGTTTCTCTGAAGTATTTTATCCCCGTTTTGGAGTGCCTTAAAAGCCAGAAACTGGTTAATTCCGGAGACGGATATGGCAAGGTAGTCTCTTATTTTCCAGCATTTTTCTATGAAGTCTTTAGGACCTATGATCCAACCTATTCTGAGCCCTGGAAGTCCAAAGGTTTTTGAAAGCCCTCCTGTGACTATTACCCTTTTTGAAAACTTCCTCGCAGGAGGTGTAATGGGTTCTTCCTTTGACAGATAAAGGTAAACTTGGTCAAAAAGAATTTTTTTCCCCTTATCAGTCAGTGTTTCTATTATATATTTCATCTTCTCTCTTTCCAAGGAAGCTCCCGTTGGGTTGTGAGGATGATTTAATATCAAAGCTTCAGCATTTTCCGATAGTTTTATTACTTCCTCAGGGTTTAACTCAAACCCTTCTTCTTTCTTAAGCTCGTAGAGTTCTACTTTTTTCCCAAAGGCTTGAGGAAGTTCATAAAGTTGGTTGTATCCTGGGAACTCGGCTAAGAAGCTTTCACAATCCTCTGTTAAAGCGGCTATTGCCAAAAAATTTGCCTCTATCGAACCGTTTGTTATCAATATCTCTTCTGGTTCCGTATTAGGGTATAGCTTTGCAACTTCCTCTCGGAGGGAACTTAATCCTTGTATCTCTCCGTAGTCAAGCTTTATCTCGCTTAGCTCTTCCCATTCAAATTCTGTTATTTGTTTAAGCTCTCTTAATGAAAGAGGAGCCATAGAAGTTTCTCCTAAGTGGTATTTCGCTTTTGGCTCGTTCTCGTTTAACCATGTCTCGACTTTGAAAGGTTTAAAATACAAAGGAAGCACCTCCTTACCTGTAAGGGAAAGCAAATTATATTATAACATAGCTATGTTATAATAGTTTTTAGTCATCAGAGGTTTTAGGAGGGATAAGGGTGATTAATCCTGCCGAGTTCGTTGAAAGGGTTACCGTTTGGCTTAGAGAGGAAATTAGGAACGCGAAAGCTAAAGGAGGAGTTCTTGGTATAAGTGGTGGAATTGATTCTGCAGTGGTGGCGCTCTTGTTAAAGAGGGCGTTGGGGGATAATATGCTCGGCTTAATAATGCCGTGTCACTCATCTTCTAAGGATATTGATGATGCTTTGGAATTAGTTAGGAGTTTTGAAATACCTTATAGGGTAGTGGATTTGTCTCCTGTATACGACGCATTTCTTGCCGTTTTGGAGGAAACCGATAGAAAGGGAGATACCGCTTTAGCTAATATTAAGCCACGCTTGAGAATGACGACGCTTTACTATTTTGCTAACAGATTTAATTATCTTGTGGTTGGAACGGGGAACAAAAGCGAACTTGAGGTTGGATACTTTACTAAGTATGGAGATGGTGGGGTAGATCTCCTTCCCATAGGTTCTTTGGTTAAAAGTGAGGTTAGGGAAGTTGCACGTTACCTTGGTGTTCCCGAAAAGATAATATCGAAGCCTCCAACTGCTGGGCTTTGGGAAGGACAAACCGATGAGGGAGAGATGGGAATAACTTATGAAGCTATTGATAGCTACCTTATTGAAGGTAAAGGAGAGCCTGATATAATTAAGAAGATTGAGAACATGAGGGAAAGAAACAAACACAAGAGGGTGCCTCCAAAGGTTTTCCTCTTTAATAGATAGGGAGGTGGTTTTAAGATGGCAGGTCATTCTAAGTGGGCAAACATTAGGCATAGAAAGGCTCAAGTTGATGCTCAAAAGGGTAAAGTTTTTGCTAAGGTTATAAGGGCAATAATTACGGCAGCTCGGGAAGGTGGAGGAGATCCTGAAAAAAATCCGCGCTTAAGACTTGCTATTCAATGGGCTCGCGAGGTTAACATGCCCTCGGAAAATATAAAGAGGGCAATTCAGCGCGGTACAGGTGAACTTCCAGGTGCAACTTACGAAGAAGTGAATTATGAGGGATACGGACCTGGTGGTGTAGCCGTTTTAGTTGAGGCTGTGACAGACAATAGAAATAGAACTACAGCTGAAATTAGACATATCTTCAGCAAGTATGGAGGGAACCTTGGCGAAGTGGGTTGTGTAAGCTGGGTATTTGAGAGAAAGGGAGTATTAACTTTTGAAGGAGTTAGTGAGGATGAGGTTATGGAGATAGCTCTTGATGCGGGTGCGGAGGATGTAAGGGTTCAGGAGGATGGTACCATAGAAGTTTTGACTGATCCTAAGGATTTCATTACCGTGAGAGAGGCTTTTGAGAACTCCAATGTTAAACCTGTGCGTGCTGAAGTAACGATGATTCCTAAGACTACAACTCGCCTCGAGGGTGACGATGCGATAAGAATGCTTAAACTCATGGAAGCTCTCGAAGATCATGACGATGTTCAGCATGTGTATGCCAATTTTGACATTCCCGATGAGATAATGGAAAAGATTAGTACGGCGGCGTGAGGGTAATAGGAATTGACCCAGGCTTGAGGGAATTAGGCTATGCCATATTGGATGAGGCTTACACTCTTCTTAAGACTGAAACTTTATATACTTCTCCCGATTTAGAAAAAGTAGAGAGATTAAGAATTATATACGATCGCTTATATGAGGAAATAGATAAATACTATCCTTCTCTTCTTTGCTTGGAGAGTCTCTTTTTTCACAGGAATGCGAGGAGTGCTATGGAAGTGGGAGAAGTAAGAGGAGTTATATCTCTTCTCTGTGCCCATAAGGGATTAAGACTTCTTGAAATATCTCCTCTTCAGCTTAAAAGGGCTTTAACCAACTGGGGAAGGGCTTCGAAAAAGGATATGGCTGAGGTTTTGAAAAAGATTTTTGGATTTCAATTAGCCACATCGCACGAGGTTGACGCTGCTGCCTTGGCTGTATGTGGATTAACCTTTCTTAAAAGGTCTGGGAGTATCGATGATAAACTATCTTAGAGGGAAAGTTGTAAGAAAAGGGAATAGGGAACTTCTTCTGGATGTTAATGGCTTTGGTTTTGAAATCTTTGTCCCTTCAAGAGATCTCTCGTTAATTAAAGAGGAAGAGGAAATCGTATTTTATGTTTATTTTAATTACAAGGGGGACAATTTAGAGCTTTTTGGGTTTTTGGATGAAAACGACAGAAACTTTTTTGAAAAGTTAGTGAGTTTAACTAAAATAGGAACGAGGGTTTCTTTTGAGATCTTAGATCGCTTCTCATGGAAGGAGTTTATGGAGATAATCGAAAGTGAAGATGTTTCTTTGCTATCTTCTATCCCAAAGGTGGGCGAGAAGAGAGCAAAGCGCATCGTTTTTGAGCTCAAAGGGGAAATATTGAGTGGAGAAGGGATTTTCTCTGAAGTGAAGGAAGCTCTTCTAAGCTTGGGGTATACGGAGCGGGAGGCTAACAAGGCCCTTTTAAAAATTGCAAAGAGCGAGACTAAAGGGAAGGGTGTAGAGATGCTCTTGAAAGAAGCATTGTCTGTCCTTAAGGGGGATAAGTGATCGTGGAAAACTGGGAAAAGTCTTTAAGGCCTAAGAAGCTTTCCGACTTTGTGGGGCAGGAGGAGCTAAAGAAGAG
>LGFB01000158.1 GCA_001508835.1 bacterium 42_11 | reverse complement strand
AAGGTTTAACTCTTCTCTGAAAGAGGGGTCATCTTTGAGCGAGTAGTATACTTTTTCAAGTTCCTCTAATGCGGGAATTAATGTTTCTGGAACAAATCTTCCCCCAAATTCCCCGAAATATCCTGTTTTCTTTCTTTGGTCTAACATATTCAATCCTCCTTTATCGATCTTACCAATTTTATAAGCTTTTCCATTTTAGAGTGGTCCTTTATACCAGGTTCCACTTCTAAAGAGCTATTGACATCTATGGCGTCTGGTTTTACCTTTTTTATGGCATCCATAACGTTATGAATTCCTATCCCTCCCGCTAAGATGAAGGGTTTTCTCTTGCTATAGTTTCTAATTATAGACCAATCGAAGGTCTTTCCTGTTCCACCTGTTTCTTTGCCGACTTTTGTGTCGAAGAGTAGCATATCCGCTACCTTGGTGTAGGATTCTACTAAATTAAGATCTTCTTTCCCTTCTATTGGAATTGCTTTTATGGTTTTTAACGGAACTTTTTCTATCAATTCCGGGCTTTCTGACCCGTGAAATTGTATGTGGGTGAATATGCGCGATCTTATTATTTTTTCTATCTCTTCGGGTGATGGGTCTTTAACGACGGCAACTAAAGGATAAAAGGGGGGAACTGCTTTTGATAGATTTATAGCTTCATCAAGGGATACCTGTCTTTTACTTTCACAAAGTATGAATCCTATTGCATCAAAGTTTAGTTCTACTGCCTTCTTGAGGTCTTCCTCCCTTTTAATCCCACATATCTTTACCTTGAGCAACTTGGGTAAACCTCCCTTAAGCAGAGATTAGCTCCCTTACCTTTTCTAAAGGATTTTCTGATGTTAGAAGGGAGTATCCTACAAGTATCCCTTTTATTCCTGACTTTTTTAGCTTCCTTACCTGATCTGGTGAGGATATACCGCTTTCAGATATTACCGTTACTTCCTTATCTCCGAAGATTTCCTTTATGACGGGCATTAATCTTATGGTGTTTTCTATTGAGACTTTAAGCGTTTTTAGATTCCTGTTGTTTATTCCTATCAAGCTTACATCTGCTTTAAATGCTTTTTCGATGTCTTTTTTATCGTGAACCTCTACAAGAGGAATCAAACCCAGTTTACGGCAAAGCGTTACAAAGGATCGTAGTTTTTTTGAAGACAATATAGAGCTTATGAGCAAAACTAAATCTGCGCCCAAGAAAAAGCTTTCGTATATTTGGATTTCGTCTATGATAAAGTCCTTTCTAAGGATGGGAAGTTTTGTTAGATTTCTTACTTTCTTTAATAGTTCTGCATCGCCGTTGAAGAATTTTTCTTCTGTAACTACAGATATTGCGCTTGCTCCTCCTTTTTCATAGGCTTCTATTTGAGATGCTATATCAAGATTGGCCTTTATAACTCCTGTAGAGGGAGAGGAGAGTTTTATTTCCCCTATTAGGAAAAAATCCTTTTCTTTGAAAAACGGATTGAGAGACTCTCCCTTTTTTATTCGATTTAATGTTTCTTTTTTGGCGTTAATAACTTCTGAAAGAAAGTTTCTTTTCATTTTTAATTCATCTCCCTGGTAAGCTCTATTAGCTCTTTTAACTTTTGTTTTGCTTTTCCACTGTCGACGATTTCGGCTGCAAACTCTATTCCCTCTTTGATTGTTTTTGTCTTTCCAGCAATCATGAACACAGCTCCTGCGTTGAGTAATACTATGTCTCGTTTCGGGCCTTTTTCTCCATTTAGAATTCTTAGAGCTATAATTGCATTTTCTTTTGGTTTTCCTCCCTTAACTTCGTTTAGGTTGCTCCTTTTGATACCTACTTCTTCAGGGGAAAAAGCAAATTCATTTATTTTCCCATCCTCATCTAGCAGGGCAACTTTGTTAATTCCCCATGTGCATAGTTCATCGGCACCGCTTCCGTGAACAACCATTGCCTTTTTTCTTCCCAATTTTTTAAGGGCTTGGGCAATTATTCCGAGCAGGTTTTCATCGTATACCCCTATTAATTGATGTGTCGGTAAAGCTGGGTTGATAAGAGGTCCTAGCAGGTTGAAGAGTGTTCTTGTTTTTAACTCTCTTCTTACAGGAGCCACGTTTTTCATTGCAGTGTGGAATGCAGGGGCAAATATGAAGCCGATATTGACCTCTTCTATACATTGTTGAACTTTTTCGGGTGAAAGTTCTATTTTGACTCCAAGTTCTGCTAATAAATCTGCACTACCACTTTCGCTGGAAATGGACTTGTTGCCGTGTTTTGCAATGGGAACTCCTCCTGCTGCGCAGATTATAGCTACTATTGTAGAAATGTTAAAGGTTTTTAGCATGTCTCCACCTGTTCCACAGGTATCTACTAAGACTTCCTTTTTTACATTGACCTTGACAGCTTTTTCCAATAATGTAGTAGCAGCCCCGCTTATTTCTTCTGGGGCCTCCCCCTTTGCTCGAAGGGCTATTAATAAAGCTCCTGTTTGAGTACTTGTAATTTCTTTTGATATAATTAGGTCCATCATTTTTGCTGCTTCTTCAGAGGAAAGGTTCTCTTTTCTAAGCATCTTTTCTAACAGTTCCTTGTAAATCATTTCAGACATTTTTTAATTCCACCGTCCTTTTTATCTCCGTCTTTAGGAAATTTTTTAGAATTTTTTTCCCTTCGGTGGTTAGAATGGATTCTGGATGAAATTGGAGTCCAAACGTGGGAAATCTCTTGTGCATGATTCCCATGATTTCCTTATCTTCGCTTTCTGCAATTATTTCAAGATCTCCTGGTAAACCGTGCCTTTTAACCACCAATGAGTGATACCTTGTAGCTAAGAAGGGGGAGGGGAGTCCTTCAAGGATTCCTTTATTGGAATGGTAAATCATTGATGTTTTTCCATGCATTGGAGCTTTGGCTCTTTCAACTCTTCCTCCAAATACAAAACCGATACATTGATGTCCTAAACATATTCCTAATATGGGAATATACTTGTAAAATCTTTTTACAACTTCGTTTGAGATCCCAGCATCTTGAGGGGTTCCTGGTCCGGGCGATATAACTATATGGGAGGGGTTTAACTTCTCTATATCTTCTATCTTTAACTTATCGTTCCTGAACACAATTACCTCGTCCATTTCAGATAGATATTGAACCAAGTTATATGTAAAGGAATCATAATTATCTATTACTAAAATCATCTTTATCCCTCCTTTATCTTTGTTAATGGTTGTTTATGATGGCGATTTTCTATCACCCTCTTGACTGCTTTAAATAGGCCTCGTGCCTTATGTAGCGTTTCTTCGTATTCCGTTTCTGGTTTTGAATCGCTTACTATACCTGCTCCCGTTTGAATGTGGAACCTGTCGTTGAAGAAATAAATCGTTCTGATGCTTATACACATTTCCATATTGCCGTGGAATCCTAAGTATCCTACTGCTCCGGCATACGGGCCTCTTGCTTCTTTCTCGAGGTCATTTATTAACTCCATGGCTCTAACTTTAGGGGCTCCTGTTACTGTTCCTGCTGGGAATGTAGCTTTCAGAACATCTATGAGGGTTTTATCATCTCTAAGGTCTCCCTCAACCTGGGAAGCAATGTGCATTACATGAGGGTAATATTCTATTTTCATTA
>LGFB01000157.1 GCA_001508835.1 bacterium 42_11 | reverse complement strand
CTTTCTCACGGCTTCGATTAATGCTGATTGGCTGTATTCGTCGAACAGAAAGCCCCATCCATCATCATCTATATCCTTTATCGTGTCCTTTAATCCTCCCACTCTTCTGGCGATAGGAAGCGTTCCATATCTGAGAGCTATCATTTGAGTTATACCACAAGGTTCGTATAGGGATGGCATAAGTAGCATATCCGAACCAGCATATATCCTTCGCGCCAGGGATTCATCAAAGTCGTTGATAAATCTATAACAATGAGCATACCCTCTTTCGAGCGTAGCGAGCTCTTTCGAAAAGTAAGGGTCTCCTTTGCCCAATATAACTAATTGAGTTTCCATTTTCAATATTTCTGGGATTGCTGGGATTAAAATATCGAAGCCTTTTTGTGAGGCTATTCGCGATATCATGCTTATTAGTGGTTTTTCAGTTTTTTCTTCGAGAGCAAGCTCTTTAAGCAATGCCTTTTTACATCTTTTCTTCCCTTCCATATTTTTATCATCATATCTGAAAGGAATAAATTCGTCTGTAGCAGGATTCCATCTTTCCTCATCTATACCGTTTGTTATTCCGTATAGCTTGTGAGTTTGTTCTCTAACTACTCCATCTAACCCGAAGCCATATTCAGGTTTTTGAATTTCTTCAGCATAAGATTGGCTAACGGTTACTATAGCATCTGAGAGGATAATCCCGCCCTTTAATAGATTCACTTTTCCCCAAAATTCAAGGTAGCTTATATCAAAGGATGTTGAAAGTAGGTACCATTGGTCTATAACTTCGGGTTCGTAAATACCTTGATGGGCGATGTTGTGAATGGATAGAATCGTTGGGGGCATAGGGATTTCCCTATAGTATCTATGAAAGTACTTGAAGATGGGGATTAATGAGGTGGGCCAATCATGAACATGAATTAGATGTGGAGTTATCTCGAATAACCTCTCTTTTATTCCTTCTATGGCTCCAAGACACAGAAGGGGAAAAGATAGTTTATATGAAACCTCCTCCTTTTCCGGGTAAGGAGGACTATTTTCTATAATATCTCCTCCGATGAGGTATATGTTGAGCTTTTCGTCCAACGAGAGTTTAAAGATAGGTAGCTTATAACACCTCCAATTGAGTGGTACACATACTTCACCTATTTTTTCAATTTCAAGGGAAAGTTTTTCGATGTTGGTTTTTGCTGGTTTGTTAAGTGGGGCTATCACTACACACTTTCCCTCACCGCTCCCATTTATGGCTTTGGGGAGTTCATATGTAACATCTCCCAATCCTCCTACTTTATTTAGAGGATGGATTTCTGAACAGACGTGTAGTATTTCTATTGCTCTTTGGGTTTCCAAAATCTATATTCCACCCCTGTAAATATATTATCGGTTGTAGCTATCTTTTGGAGAGTCTCAATATCTTTGTCCCTTCCTTCAAGTGACAAGCCCTCATTTATAAGCTTCGATATAGTATAAGCTTTTTGAAAGAATTCGTAGTGTCTTTCAAACCTTTGTTCTGCATAATCGCGAGCTTGCCACGTCGTATATAGAAATTCCCAGTCGGATGCTTCTAAAAGCAGGAGTTCCTTAGCAGCTTGGTTTAGTGCCAATAGGTGGAGGTCACTTTTAGGTTCCATGGTTGATAATTCATAGACCATTTTTCTTTCGCATTCATATATCTTTTTCCACATCCATTTTGTTTCTTCGTTAAACCAAATTCTGTGGTCTCCTCCTGCACCCCATGACCCTTCCCATAGGTGTGTTATTTCTAATTTTTCATATACTTTGGGAACCTCCCTTCCGAATATGGGTTTAATTTCTTCGTTAAGATCCATAAGTTTAAAGATTTCCTTCAGCCATAAAGTTCCTTCATACCACCAGTGTCCGAAAAGCTCTGCGTCAAAGACTTCAACGAAGATAGGAGGAATATCTGTGTCGGAAGTAGCTTCCCTTAATCTACCTTTTAGCATGTTTACAAATGCCTCAGCGTGCTCGTTTATCGCTTCAATCGCTTTTTGGGGCTCATAGTATTCTTTTGCACCTAAACCAAGCTTTCTGTCGGTTACTCTCCAAAATCTGTGTCCGCCGGGAAAGGCCCTTTTGTGAAATTCGAGATATCTTCCGTTTCCCGGGAAACCCATGTCACGGCTCCAGACCCTTGCTGTTCCTATAGGATCTCTCACAAGGAAGATAATTCCTTTCTCATAGCCGGGAGAGACACAATAATAGGGTTTTAAAGGAAGTACCTTTTGAGCATATTCATTATTTTCGCTTATCTTCCTTCTTTCTTTAGAATCCTTCCATTCTCTGGTTTCATAGAGAGATTTAACTGTTCCTACCTTTTCTTGTCCTACAAGCAGATGATAGTCTGTGTATGAGAAGCTAACTTCATTGTCGTTTAGGATCATCTCGAGACCCTTTCTGAAGAATGATTCTCCCGTTAAAGGATTAGTCCATTGGTATGAAGATCTATAGGCGCATTCAGG
Organism: bacterium 42_11; assembly: GCA_001508835.1. Taxonomy (GTDB): domain Bacteria; phylum Synergistota; class GBS-1; order GBS-1; family GBS-1; genus 42-11. The sequence goes on along the minus strand of LGFB01000157.1, from coordinate 1,140 downwards.
TAGCCAGAATCCTTTTATTTCAGTGTTGTTAAAGTATTTTTTAGACGTCGTTATACCAATTTTTATTTGGGCTTCTACGCATTCATCATATCCTAAAAGAGGGAGGTATCCATGAGTAGCTGCGCAGGAAATTATCTCGATCGTCTCTTCTTCAACAAGCTTCCTGAAGGCACTAACGATATCTCCGCTAATGTTTTCAAAAAAACTCTTCCTATCCTCAAGCACGGAGACCCAATACTTAGCCAACTCAGATCTCTTTGGTTCTTTTGTTTTGTATTCCTCTTCTTCTTTCCTTGCATACCTGATTTGGTCTTCTATATAGGCTTCTAAGTTTTTGATAAAAGTAGGATTTGATAGCTGTTCAAGCAAAATGGGAGACAGGTTGAGGGTCAACTTTGCTTTATGGTTTTGATTTCTACATTCCGTTAAGGTTTTAATCAATGGTATGTAAGTTTCCCATGCTGCCTCTTGAAGCCAAACTTCACCATGTGGCCAAGTGCCGTGATTTACTACGTAGGGCACGTGACCATGAAGGGCTAAGTGAAAGAAACCTCTTTTCATAAAACCACCCCTTTTTAACTCTTTTCTACCTTAAAGAGGATAGAAAACGCTTCTTTCAGCTCAAGGGGGGTTAGAGCGATTTCTGTGGCTTGGTATATCCTGTCATATCCCTCTTCCGTTTGGGAAAAGGTATAAATTTGTTTAATTGATATCTTACTATACTGATTTGCTTTAATGAGAAGCTTTGTTTTGGATATCTTATCCTCTATTTCTATTTCATTTCCTTCCGATAGATTTTCTTCCTTAACTTGTAAAGCTTTCCTGTCTATCTTTAAAGAGGTGAAGTCTATGGAAGTTAATTTAATATTAAGAAAAACCCTTAGATCGAGTGGTGTTTCCCCAATTAAAGGATACATTATCTTTAAAAAGTTGTCAACCAATTCTATTTTCTTTCTGAAGGCTACTTCTTTTTTAGATGAAACTGCGATCTCTTTTCTTAATGTGAAGGAAAGGCCTTCAATTGATTCTATCTCAAATTTTTCACTTATAAGACTTACCCATGTTTTTCCTCCGTCAAAGCTCACTTCCTCATATCCAAAGGTGCGTTCATGGAGGTCAAACTCAATAGAATTGGTATCG
>LGFB01000156.1 GCA_001508835.1 bacterium 42_11 | reverse complement strand
TATAATATTTTCTGAACTTTGCATACCCGCCATGTGCTGTATAGCCCCTGAAATGCCTACAGCTATATACAGTTCTGGCGAAACTGTTTTCCCACTTAAACCCACCTGATGAGGATAAGGTTTCCACCCCCTGTCAACGACATCTCTAGTAGCTCCAACCGCTCCTCCTAGAATTTTCGCCAAATCTTCTACTAGTTTGAAGTTCTCAGCTCTTCCCAAACCCCTTCCTCCTGAAACTATTACTTTAGCTTCTTGTAGATTTATTTGTTCTGATTCGTTTTTTACAAACCTCAAAAACTTAGTTGAAGCAGAAAAAACTTCGTCATTAAATTTTTTATATACAACCTCTCCTTTTCTCCCTTCATCGTATGGTGCCGGTTTTATCGAATGAGGTCTTACTGTAGCCATTTGAGGCTTAGTAAAAGGGGTTTTTATAGTTGCGAGAATATTCCCTCCTATCGCGGGTCTTGTCTGTAAAAGTAGCCCAGTCCCTTCTTCTATATCTAGAAAAGTGCAATCTGCTGTAAGTCCTGTTTTTCTTTTAACTGCTACATAAGGCATTAACGTCTTCCCAATAGTAGTTGCAGCTGCTATAAATATATCTGGACTGTACTCATCAAGAAGATGTAGAATAACCCGGGAGTATACTTCTACAATAAAGTTTTCGAGCCTTGGGTCTTCTACTACGTATACTTTGTCTGCTCCTCTTTTTATAAGTTTGTCTATATCCTTTTCTTTAATGCCGTACCCCAGTAAAATAGAGACAAGTGAACTACCTAATTTATCAGCAAGAATTCTTCCTCTAGCCAAAAGTTCGAAAGATACTTTTTTTAATTCTCCGTATCTAAACTCTGCTAGTGTCCAAACATCGCCCACTTTTAAGCCTCCTCAGATAAACTCTTTTTCTATCAGGTATTTTAAAATCTCTTCTAGTGCTCTGTACAAAGTAGCCTCATCTTTTACAACTATCTTTTTGCCTTCTCTCATTACTTTGGTGCTGAATATCTTCACTACTCGAGTTGGAGAACCTTTAAGCCCTATCTTATCCTCTTCTGCATTTATTTTTTCTGCATTCCAAATAGGAATTTTTATACTTTTTGCTTTTATTTTCCCTCTTAAAGTAGGTAACCTTGGTTCACTTATTTCCTTTACCACCGTCAATACAGCTGGCAACGGCATTTCAATTTCTTCATAACCTTCTTCTACAAGTCTTTTTACTAAAATCTTTTTGTCGTCTATTTTTATAATTTCACTCGTAAAAGTTGAAAGTGGTAAGTCAAGGAAAGACGCTATGCCAGGCCCTACTTGCCCTGTATCTCCATCCGTTGCACGTTCTCCGCATATTATAAGGTCAAAAAGACCTATTTTTTCGATAGCTTTAGCTAATACATACGAAGTCGCAAAAGTATCTGCTCCAGCAAATCTTTTATCAGATAGTAAAATCCCGTCATCACATCCCATAGCTATTGCCTCTTTTATTGCTTCTATTGCTTTTTCAGGCCCCATGGATATGACAATTATTTCTCCTCTATATCTTTCTTTTAGCCTTATCGCTGTTTCTATGGCATATAAATCGAGGGGATTTACTATACTTTCTACTCCTTCTCTCACCATTGTCCCTGTCACAGGATCCATTCTTACATTGCTCGTCTCAGGTACTTGTTTTATTGGGACTATTATTCTCATAGGTTTTTCTCCTTTTCATCTACTTTTAAAAACTAAACCTCATCACATGAAATTTCCTAGTTATTTCAAAACCTGTATTTTTATATAAATACCCTGCTGCGCTTTCTTCTCCGGTCCATAAAAACCACACATTGTGTAGCCCTTTACACCGCATCTCAAAAAGGCAGTAGTTTAAAAGTATTTTCCCCAGACCTAACCCTTGCATTGAAGGGTCAACTCCAAAGGGGCCAAACCTTTCGCGAATCCCTTCATATGCCCCGTATAGACAAAATCCCACTATTTTATCATCTTTCTCTGCAACAAGTATTTGCTCCAAATGTAATCCCTGTAAAATTCCTTCTCTTATTGCTCTCCCCCAGTCGGGATTGAAAACTACATTTGCAAATTCAATTAACTCATATAGATGTCTGTCCTCAGCATATCCAAATTTAAACCCTTCTTTTTCTCTTTCTTCTTTCAGCTTTTTTACTTCCTCAGGTATCGTAAAATCTAGTAACGACCTATCCATTGCTACAGGAGAGTATAATTTTGTAAAACCTTGTTTTAAGAGAAATCTATAACCTTCAGGATAGGTCTTTTCATCAATACCTGGTAAAAAATAGTTCGGAGCATAGGAGGAGAAGAATATATATTTCCGCCCTTTCTTCTGAACAAACTCTTTCGCTTTTTCAAACATTTTGCTGCCAATTCCCTGGCCTCTATAAGCTGGATGGACAAAGAAAACTGTAATCCAGCTATTCTCTGGCTCTAAATCATCTTTGTACATAGGCAATTTTCTTACCAAAGTAAGAGTAAAACCAATTATCTGACCTTTTTCATCTTCAGCTACAATCGCTCCCTCAGGGTCAAAATTGGGATCTAACAATACTTTTGCACGAAATAGGTGTTGGTCTATTGGGTCAAATGGAAGGCTTTGCTGCCATGCTTCTACTATCCCTTTTTCATCCCCACCTCGATAAGTTCTAACTATATACCTCATTCTTTTCAACTCCCTATTCTAAATTAAATCCAGGTAAAGATGCGCCTCTTCTTTTATTAGCTCCTTCTGGCATCATAAAAGCTTGAGCGTATTTTACTCCCATTAGGCATCCTCTTACTACAGCTAAGTGAGTGTAGTAATCTAAATATCTGAAAGTAGAAACTCCTCCTCTTACAAACTCATATTGTTTTATTGCTTCCACCCAGACATCATACGTAGAAGTAATATCTACATACACATCCGGTTCAAATCCATAAGGATCTTCCCAATTTTCCCCGTAAAATAAGCCCCTCACCCCGTGAGCAGGATACTTTAGTTCAAAGGCAGGTAAAGCCGCAATTAATAATGCTCCTTCCACTATGAGGTAAGTATTTGCATGATCTGGATGCATACTATTTTTCCAATGGGTGATTATAACATCTGGCTTCTTTTCTCTTATTACCTCCGCCAACTTGAATTTTACTTCATCATTTACTGGAAGTTCAGCATCTCTGTAAGGTAGAAAAATAGACTCTGCCCCTAAGATTTCTGCAGCTTTTTTTGCTTCTTCAATCTTTTGTTTAGCATATTCTTCGGGTTTTAAATGTGGATGCCCTTTTTCTCCGGGAGTAAGATGCACAATACTTGCTTCATGTCCTGCCCGCGTGTATTTCGCAATTACTCCCCCCGGAACTAATTCCATATCTCCGCAGTGAGCACCTACTGCCATAATGTGTAATTTTTTGCCCATTTTAAACTCCACCTCTTTCACTTATGTCTCCCCTAATTTTTCGCAGTTAATTGTTTTTGTTATTTTCTCCTATTGCTCCCTTTCATCGACCTTTATTTTAAAATTGTTTTTCGTATTTAATATATCTTTTCCAAACCTTACATCCCAATTTTCCGTAGAAATCTACAAGATTTGTCCAATCAATTACTATATTTCTTATTCCTCTCTGATTCA
>LGFB01000155.1 GCA_001508835.1 bacterium 42_11 | reverse complement strand
ATAGGATACGGCTGGAAAATGAGCGATCATCGTCTTGGCCTTGTTACTCCCATCGAAGAGATGATGAGGGTATGGAGGAGAAAAGACCTTCGCGACCAGATTGATTGGAGTGTGGATTTAAGAGAGAAAGAGAAAAACGGAGAGGATAAAGAAAAGGAGCAATTGTTAATGTTTGCTTCTGGGCTAAGTCCCAGGGGTTTTTCTATCTTAAACTCGGGTTTTGAGAGGTATGGTATAAAACTGGTTGAGGTTCCTATGGCTGGAAGTGTCAGCCTTGCCAGGAACGTTAAACTTGCTCCAGGTGCGGCAATAGGTGCCCTTCTTTCTTGCGGAGATATTAGCATAGGTGCTATAGGAACTTTAAGTTACTTGGAAGGGAATAAATTTTTAGCCTTCGCTCACCCCTTTTTATCGAGAGGTAGCGTGAATTATTTTCTAACGACGGCGTATATTCATGAGTGTATTCCGAGTATAGAGTTTCCGTTCAAACTTGGAACTCCGGGTGATATAGTAGGAGTAGTTAACCAAGATAGGATTGAAGCTATAGGTGGAATTATAGGACGTTATCCGTTAAGCATTCCCATGCGCTTTACTGTTAAAAGCTTGGATGAGCGTAGAGAAAAGGAATCTTTTGTGAGGGTAGTTTATGATGATGGCATATTGGACCAGCTGTTGAAGGCTATTGTCCTGAGTACATTTGATTTAGGATGGGGTAGGGTTGGAGATGGAACGGTAAGATTGGAATATGAGATCGAGGGGAAAAATATGCCGCGTGTTTTTAAGAGGGTTAACTACTTTTATAGTAGCGAGGATGTTTCAAAAACGGCATTTGAGGCTTTTAAAAGGGACTTATTTTTTATCCTGAATAACGAATTTACCGAGGTTTTCCCTTTAGGGGTTAGTGTAGAAGCCGAGTTTACTTCTCTTCCGAAGATATTGTATATAAAAGATGTACACCTTGAAAATAAAGAACTATCAAGGGGAGAAGAATTAAGGCTAAAGATTACCCTTCTTCCTTACAGAAAGAAGCCCATTGAGAAGGAAGTCACCCTTAAGGTTAAGGAGGACTTCCCGCAGGGAAAGGCTTATTTGATAGTTAGAGGCGGTGGGATATATCCTCCTGACAAGGGTAAGGGGAAGGAGGAAGAGAAAACTTATAAAAGTCTTAAGGAGATTTTAGATGACCTTGAAAGGGAAGAAAATAACAATGAAATTATAGTAGAGTTAGTTTCTGCTGAGAAGCTACCAGAAAAGACGGGTGAAAACGATGATTCAGAGAAGGATGGGAGCCTTGGTGGTAACGAAGAAAAAGAAGAAAATGAATCTAGTGAGGTTAAGCTTGTCTTCGATACCGATTTTTATGTAGATGGATATGTAGAAAAGGAGGTAGTCATTAGATAGTACAGAGTTTAGAACACGTAGGAAGGGTTTCTTTACTTCTTTTTAGAACTTTTAAATGGATTCTGAGAGGAAAGTGGGAGGTTCAATCTTTAGGCGAGCAGATGGCAAGGGTAGGTGTGGATTCTCTTCCGTTAATTGTAGTAACCTTTGCTTTTGCTGGAATGGTTATAGCGGTTCAGATGGTTGATCAGTTTGTGCGGTTCGGGGCTGAAAGCTTAATAGGGGGCATAATTGGGCTTTCAATTACAAGAGAATTAGCGCCTGTTATGACCGCTCTTATAGTTGCTGGTAGGATTGGAGCATCATTTGCAGCGGAGATAGGAACGATGAAAGTTACAGAACAGATAGACGCCCTTGAGGTAATGGGTGTGGATCCCGTTAACTATCTTGTAGTTCCTCGCTTTTTAGCATGTGCTTTTATGCTACCGGTTTTGACCATTTTTAGTGACTTCGTGGGTATAATTGGGGGCTACTTTGTCGTTATGACGAGAGAAATAAATGTTCTCGTTTACAAAACTTCTTTAAGCGAGCTGATGGATCCCTTGGATGTTATTGGTGGTCTTATTAAGTCAAGCGTCTTTGGAGCGACTATAGCCTTGGTTAGTTGTTATGCAGGCATGACAGCGTCTGGAGGAGCTAGGGGTGTTGGTAGAATGACCACGTCTGCTGTTGTTGTTTCCAATATGCTGGTTTTAATTCTCAATTATTTCCTTTCGGTGCTGATATTTTCCTTGCGGGTGATATGATAAAAGTTGATTCTATCAGAAAGAGGCTTGGAGGAAAGGAAGTTTTAAAGGGAATATCTTTGGAAGTTAAAGAAGGGGAGGCTTTTGTTATTATAGGCCCTTCGGGTTGTGGTAAATCTGTTTTGTTGAAACATATGATAGGGCTTATGAAGCCCGATGAGGGAAGGATAGTTATAAATGGTTTAGATATTACCAAAGCTTCACATGAGGAATTATTAGAGATCAGAAAGTCTATGGGGGTTGTCTTTCAAGGAGGGGCTCTTTTTGATTCCTTGACGGTTTTTGAGAATGTGGCTTTCCCATTGAGGAAGTTACTAAAACTTTCTGAAGAAGAAATAAGACAGCGGGTGGAGCTGGCTTTAGAGAGGGTCGGCCTACAAGGTGTTGAAAACCTCTATCCTGAAGAGCTTTCTGGGGGGATGAGAAAGAGGGTTGCTTTTGCACGGGCTGTGGTAGCTATGCCTAAGGTTCTTTTTTTGGATGAGCCTACCACAGGTTTGGATCCGGTTACTTCCGCGACTATAGATGAGCTCATAGTTAATCTTAAAAAGGGCTTGTCTTTGACATTAGTTATGGTTACTCATGATATGAGGAGTGCCTTTAGAGTTGCTGATAAAATAGCAATGCTTTATGAAGGTGTTATCGTGGTACAGGGGGATGCTAAAGAGATTAGGGAAAGCAATAATCCCTTTATAAGGCAGTTCATGGAAGGGAGTTTGGAGGGGCCAATATGCGTGAAGTTAGCTTAGGTTTGGTTGTAGTCCTATCTCTTCTGGCATTAGGTACAATGATATTTTTAACAGGAGAGCTTCCTTGGGAGAAGAAGGGATATACATTGACAGCTAAATTTGACTATGTGGGAGGATTAAAAGAGGGAGATGCCGTTAGGGTTGCTGGAGTTAAGGTGGGAAAGGTGCTTTCTATATCCATAGGTAGTGACGGCGTTTATGTAGTTATGATGCTTTCTCCTGATGTTAAACTTAAAAAGGGTAGTTTATTTACCATCGGTACCGCTGGGATAGTTGGAGAGAAATATGTGGAAATTATACCACAATTTGAAGGAGAGCCTATTAATCCTGGGGAGAAGGTGGAGGGTGTTTCTCCTCAAAGGTTAGAGGAGTTTTTAGGGGAGCTGCGAAATTCGATTCAGAGATTTGGTAAGGTTATGGATGAACTTGAAAAGCTCGTAGGCGATGAGGAGTTTAGAATGTCCTTAAAAGAGGGTGCTAAAGGGTTAAACGATGTTCTTCAGGAGGCAAAGGATAGTCTCCAGAGGTTTAGAGCTGTTGCGGAAAACATCGATAGGAATTCTTCTCGGTTGATGGAAGAGCTCAGGGATACGATACATGAAAACAGAAAGAATATAAAAGTTGCCATTGCTAATCTTAGATTGACTACCGAAAGACTTAAGGAGTTTGCCCAGAAGTTTGCTACTCCTGAGAATGCTCAAAAGCTTGAAGAGACGCTTCTTTCTATTAAGAGG
>LGFB01000154.1 GCA_001508835.1 bacterium 42_11 | reverse complement strand
GTGCTTTATCCATTCCTTAAGAAGGGGTTGATTGGTATGGTTAGTAGGATTGGGATATTGACGGGCGGAGGAGATTGCGCGGGCTTGAATGCCGTAATAAGGGCGGTTGTTAAAAGCGCTGTTGGTAAGTATGGAATAGAGGTTTGGGGAATAGAAAACGGATTTAGAGGACTTGTTAGGAGGGAAATAAGACCTTTGACCCCAAGTGATGTTTCCGGTTTGCTTCCTCGAGGAGGCACTATCCTTGGAACCACTAATAGAGATGATCCCTTTCATTTTCCCGTTTATGAAAATGGAAGGTTAATTTACAAAGACATGTCTGATGTGGCTTTGGAGAACTTCAAGAAATATAAACTTGATGTCCTTATAGTTGTTGGAGGAGATGGTAGCTTAAAGATAGCTCTTGAGTTCTGGAAGAGGAAGGGGATGCCCGTTATTGGTGTTCCTAAGACGATAGATAACGATCTTGAAGCAACGGATCTAACTTTCGGATTTGATACTGCGGTGTTGACTGCTACGGAGGCTTTGGATAAACTTCACACTACGGCTGAATCTCATCATAGGGTTATGATATTGGAGGTAATGGGGAGATACGCTGGTTGGATAGCCCTTGTGGCGGGTATCGCTGGCGGGGCTGATATAATCTTGATTCCAGAGATTCCCTTTGATTTAGAGAAAGTTTGCGAAAAGATTAAACAGAGGGAGAAAGAAGGAAAGAGGTTCAGTTTGGTAATGGTTGCTGAAGGGGCAAGGGAAAAAGGCAAAGATTTTGTGGTTCAGAAAGTAGTGGAGGGTAGCCCAGATCCTATTCGCCTCGGTGGTATAGGAAAATACGTTGCGGACAGGATAGAGCAGATGATAGAGCTTGAAACAAGGGTTACGGTTTTGGGTCATCTTCAGCGGGGTGGTTCTCCTACGCCAATGGATAGACTCCTCGCAACCCGCTTTGGAGTTAAGGCAGTGGAGCTTGCTTTGGAAGGGCGATTTGGTGAAATGGTTTGCTTGAAGGGGGGAGAAATCTCATCTGTTCCTATAGAAAAGGCTGTTGAGCGACTTAAGCTGGTTTCTCCCGATTGTGAGCTTGTGAAGGTAGCGAGGGCGGTTGGAATATCTTTTGGAGATTAGAGAAAGGAGGTCCTGAGGCTTGATAATTACCAAAGGCAAACCCTTAGATGAGATTTTGAGTGAACTTGAAGGCTTAGAGAAAATATTCATTGTAGGCTGTTCACTTTGTGCAACGGCAAGTAAGACTGGTGGAGAGGAAGAGGTAGAGGGAATGAAGAGGAAGCTTGAAAGCTTTGGGAAGAAAATTACGGGTAGTATAGTTTTGGATCCCGTTTGTAATTTGCAGAAAAGTAGGTTAGATTTGAAAAGGTATGATTCAGAGATTAAAGGAAGTGATGCTGTTTTATGTATGGCATGTGGGAACGGGCTTCAGACTTTGGGAGAAATATTGGGGGATAAGCCTGTTTTTCCAGCTAATGATACTCTCTTTTTAGGAGAAGTGAAGCGGTTTGGTGTCTTTGAAGAGAGATGTTTGCAGTGTGGTAGATGTCTTTTGACCAGCGGAGTGGCTATATGTCCACTTTCAAGGTGTCCTAAAGGAATACTCAATGGCCCTTGTGGGGGAGCTAACGACGGCAAGTGTGAGGTTGCCCAAGACCTTAAATGTGTTTGGATAGAAATATACGAGAAACTAAAGGCAATGGGCCGCCTTGGCGATTTTAGAAAGATTAATTATCCGCTTGACTATTCTATCAAGGTTAGACCAGGACAACATTTGGTGAGAAGAGGTGTTTCAAGTGAGCAGGCTTAGGGAGTTACTCGAAAGTGGCAGGTTCGTTATAACTGCGGAAGTGGGTCCTCCTAAAGGTTCGGATGTTAATGATTTCAGGGAGAAGGTTAATTTGCTGAAGGGACGTATAGATGCCTTCAACGTTACTGATGGGCAAGGAGCTTCCATGAGACTCTCTTCTTTAGCCGGTTGTCTTGTTGTATTGAGTGAGGGAGAGGAGCCCGTTATGCAAATAACGGGAAGGGATAGAAATAGGATAGCTATCCAGTCGGAGCTTTTGGGAGCTTATGCCCTTGGAGTTAGGAATGTTCTCGCAATAACGGGGGATTATCCTACTCTTGGGGATAATCCTAACGCAAAACCTGTGTATGACCTAGACTCTGTGGGTATCCTTTTAGCTGCGTCTTCTTTGATGAATGGCAAAGACCTTGCGGGCAATCCTCTTAAGGGTAATCCTCCAAAATTCTACCTTGGAGCAACAGCTAACCCCAACTTTTCACCATTGGAATTAGAGTTAATAAAGGTGGAGAAAAAGGTAAGTGCGGGAGCTCGTTTTTTTCAGACTCAGGCGGTTTATGATTTGAGAGTAGCTGAGCAATTTATAAAGAGAGTAGCAAAATTTAATGTGAAAATCTTGTTAGGTATAATCCCCTTGAGGAGTGTGAAGTCTGCTCAATTTATAAGTAGAATGATTCCAGGAGTTAAGATATCGAAGGAGTTAATGCATCGGATGGAAGTAGCAGAAGATCCCAAGCTTGAGGGACTCAAAATAGCTGCAGATTTTATAAAGAAAGTAAGAGAACACGGTCTGGCTCATGGTGTCCATATAATGGCTATAGGGGCGGAGAAGACGGTGCCAGTTTTGCTTGAAATGCTTTAAGGCTTAAACTCGAAGACTCTTAGTTCCCAGGTGAGGAAGCAAATATTTTCCTTGCTCAACTCTTCGTGAATCTTTTTTACGAGAGCCAATATCTGATCTAAACTTCCCATCAATAGTGTGCAGGTCGGAGTAACTTCACGGGAGATGCCAGAAGCCTCGATAATATTGATAGCCTTATCGACCAGTTTTATAACTTTGTCTTTGTCACCCGTTGCTGGTAAAATTCTTAAGTCAGCCCTTATCATAATGTATTACCTTAAGAAGTAGTGGGGAGGCGGGCTTAAGCTCGCCTCCCGTATTTCTCTTCTAATATCTCCTTGGGAAGATACTTCTTTTCCATTTCTCTTATCCTCGGGTATCCTATGAACTCAGCGAATTCTGGGAAGGGCATCATATTGCCTTCTGCCGGTGTGACTCCGTGTTCTTTAAGGTATGTCAAGGCGTCTTTAACAGCCTTTGCAGCGGTAAAAAGGACGAATACGGAGTGAACCACTATTTTGTATCCAAGCTCTTCTGCTTCTTTTACCGTTACGAATGGTGTTTTTCCCTTTTCCACTAGATTGAGCGTTAAAGGCGTATCTGGAATAAGCTCGGGTATCTTTTCCATTTGTTCCAAGGATATAGGTGATTCGATGAAAATAAAGTCTGCACCTGCTTCCCTGTAAGCAAGGCCTCTTTTAATAGCTTCTTCAAAGCCGTATACAGCTATGGCATCGGTTCTTGCACCTATCAGAAAGTTAGGATCTTCCTCTTTTTTTGCATCCACGGCTGCTTTTATTTTACCGACCATTTCTTCGATTGATATCAACTGTTTTCCTTCAAGATGTCCGCACCTCTTTGGCCATACTTGGTCTTCGATAAATAGCCCCGCTGCTCCTGCCCAAATGTATTCTTTTACCGTTCTATACACATTTATGGCATTGCCGTAACCTGTGTCGGCATCGCAAAGAAGTGGAATTTTAATGGCTCTTGCCATGTATTTAACCCTTTCACACATTTCACTGAAGCTTACCAGTCCTACATCAGGTTGGCCTAAGAGAGAAGCAGCCGT
>LGFB01000153.1 GCA_001508835.1 bacterium 42_11 | reverse complement strand
ATGGTCACAATGTATATTTATGGGAGCAGAAAGAGCCCTGTTAACCACTCCCATAACTATGGGAAGCCTTGTGGAAGAAGCTATATAGACAATCTCATGCATGAGAGCCAACCCTTGCGAAGATGTGGCAGTCATAACACGTGCACCAGCTGCAGCAGCGCCAACACAAGCAGACATCGCAGAATGTTCGCTTTCAACCGTTACGAGTTCCGTATCCACAAGCCCATCGGCAACGAACTGGGCAAAAGTCATCATTATCTCCGTCTGGGGAGTTATAGGATAAGCAGCAACCACATCCGGATTTATCTGTCTCATAGCTTCAGCAAAAGCGGCATTTCCTGTTAAAGGAATTCTCTTCTTCATTTCTCTTCACCTTCCTCAAAAAGCGATTCTGGCTTCATCTCTATCGCATTTTTGGGGCATATACTTGCACAAACGCCACAACCTTTACAATAGTCATAGTTTATGCCACTTACTCTGTTGTCAATAACAAGAATAGATGCATCTGGACAGTGAAGCCAGCACATGTAGCAATTTATACACTTGTCCTTGTCCCATACTGGCCTTATGCTTCTCCACGTTCCCGTTTTATAATTAACGCTATTTCCCGCCTCAAGCACTATTCCTCCTGGCGGAATATCTCTCCATCCTTTAAGACTCATTCTCCTTGCACCTCCTCATAACCACGGCGCATAGCCCTCACATTGGCCTCCACCTTATCGGGAGGAAGCTTCCCTTCGAACTTACTCTTAAAGTGTTCCTCAAAAGCTTCAAGAGGGATCTCTCCTATTATTTTGGCAAGTGCACCAAGCATAGGCGTGTTAGGGAAGTTTACCTTCATCTCTTCAAGCGCAATTTTCGTAGCATCAAGGGTATAGACCTTCTGAGTCTTAAGGCCAAGCTTCTTTTTAACCTCTGCAGGAGTATGGGGCGTGTTTACAAGAATAATCCCTTCATCCTTCAACCCCTCTGTAACATTTACCGCTGTGAGCAAAGTTGGGTCAACCACCACAACTATATCAGGATTTTCTACTTGACAGTGGAGAAGAATCTCCTCCTTACTTAACCTATTGAAAGCCTTCATCGGCGCTCCTGACCTTTCCGCACCATACTCCGGAAAGGCCTGAATGTGATATCCTCGGTCAAAAAACACTTCGGCCAAGATTTGAGCTCCTGTCTTGGCTCCCTGGCCTCCTCTACCATGCCAACGTACTTCGATGAGTTTTTCCAAGACTTTCACCTCCTAATCTTACGCCAAATAAACCTTTAGTATTATACACTTATAATCCCAACTTTTCAATCTCTAAACCTCTTCTATAACAAAATTGGACAAATGTTTGGTTTCATTAAGTAGAGTTAAAGTGAATCCTCTTTCCTTCCTATATTCAACAATGCTATAAGAGGCTGTATCGAAATGAAACTTCCAGAAATATGGTTTTTTAATCTCAAACATGGCTGCAAAAAGAGGTTTTAAAACCGCTCTATGAGTAACGATAACAACCGTTTCCCCTCTGTGTTCTTCCAATATCCTTAACAATGCAGAATATGAACGCTCTTTCACATCGTCCACTTTTTCAGCTCCAGGAAGATTAAGATTTTCTGGAACCGTGACCCAAATTCCCCACTCGCGCGGATATTCTCTCTCTATTTCCTTTTTAACCCTTCCTTCCCATAAACCAAGATTTATGTTATTGAACCCTTCTTCAACTATGGGAGTTAAACCATGAGGCTCTCCAACGATTTCAGCTGTTCTTAATGCTCTCGAAAGAGGACTAGAATAAACAACATCTAATTTAAATCTCTTTAGCTCATCCCTTAAAGCTTCCGCTTGCTTAATACCGTTTCCATTTAAAGGGAAATCTATTCTCCCTCTGAAAAGGCCTGCTCTGTTTCCCTCACATTCTCCATGCCTTATAAAGATAAGAGTTGTTTTCAACCTTTCACCTCCTCATTTGAAATCCTTTTTAAAATTATATCAATTATCTTTTAAAATAGGTAGCAATTTATGTCCCTCTGGAATAATATATGTAGAAGGATGCCTGCCAAGTATCGCTCTCGCCTTCATTATTCCTTCCTCTAAGCTCTTTATAGGCTCCATACCTGTTTTCCTGACTTCCTCATCAGGTAAATTAGAAAGAAGGTAGACTTTAAATTTCTCAGCAATTAGCGACATGTGAAAAGCCATATGCCCTCCTATAGTATACTCCCTCCTCAAAGCTTTCTCTCTTTCTTCATTATTACTATAATCTGTAAAAGTTCTATAAAAGTCCTCGTTTCCTATCCCTTCCCTACACTCAGATAAGGCTATTATTACTCCTCCCTCCTTGGTAGCCCTCTCAGCATTATACAGAGTCTTGTAAGTCTGATATAGGTTGATATCTTCGGGATAGCCGCCACAGGAAACAATGGTAAGCTCAGCAAGCTCGTCTATTTCTACCCCGTGAAACTCGTTATAGACCTTGGTTCCTTCTTCATGGGCAGTTATATAGTCTCCAGCAACCACATGGGATATCTTTCTTCCGGGACCAACAATAACATTAAGTAGAAAATCTGGTTTCAAAAATTTAGCCACTTCAATGGCATCCTCGCTTACCCTATTACCCTGCATAACTCCCGCACATACAGTGGGATCAAGCCCCCTGCCCGGCTCCGGGTGAAGTGCAAGCCCATGGTTCTTCATTATGGACCTTCGAGAAGAAATTCCAGGCATTATAGACTTCTTACCTCCACCGAAACCATACAAGAAATGGTAAACAATCCCACCGGTCAAGATGACCCTATCAGCTTCAAAAGCTTTTTTGTTAAGCTCCACAGGAGTTCCATAAGTGGTTTCACCAAGATAAACGAGCTCTCCTTCTTCTCGGGCATGATGATTGTATATTCTTCCCTTAAGAAACTCATAAGCTTTATCGCCCAAAATTATTCTAAATTCATCTTCAGTTTGTTCCCTATGATCTCCATTGGCACAAAGCGCAAATATATCTTCATCCTCTATTCCAGCGCCTTTAAGTTCCTCTATAATGAGAGGAACAAAAATGTTGTGCCTAACCCAGAGTCGAGTGATATCGCTAAAGATTATACAAATCCTTTCCCCCTTTCTTACCAACTCCCTAAGGGGAGGAGAATCTACCGGGTTAGCAAGAGCCCTAAGAATAATATCCTCCTCGCTAAAAGGTTCTGGCATCTCCTTAGGGCGGAGTATTCCCATAAGATCATCCAACTCATACTCGAATTCTACAAAACCGCTACCAAAAGCCAATTTAAAAGTTTCCTTCATGCTTTTGCCCCCTCAGAATAACTTGCCGGGGTTCATTATGTTATTAGGATCGAAAAGGTTTTTAACTTTCCTCATAAGCTCAATCTCCTGCCTTTTAGTTTCGCTTAAAACCCTCTTTTTAAGAAAGCCTATACCGTGCTCACCGCTTACAGCACCACCAAGCTCTGCAGCCTTTAGAGCTATCTTATCAAGAATCTCCTCGGAAAGGTATCTCCAATCTTCTGGAGAAACGTTCGTCGGCTTTAAAGGGGCAGGATGGAGATTCCCATCGGCAGCATGGGCCGCAACGGGAATCTTAACATCATAAGTTCTTGAAAGCTCTTCTATAAAATTCATCATCTCAGGGATCTCGGAGGTAGGAACTACCACATCTCCCGTAGAAACATACGGATCCACTGCCCTAAGAGCTTCAAGCCATGTTCTTCTAACCTTCCATATATTCTCTGAAGCGCTTCTATTGTCCGCTATAAAAACATCAAAAGCTCCGTTATTTAAAAGGGCTTTGCCTACCCTTTCATAAACTTCTTCCAATTCCTTCCT
>LGFB01000152.1 GCA_001508835.1 bacterium 42_11 | reverse complement strand
GGAGAAAACGAACCTTCCTATCCCCGCCTCGTCTATCCGCGGTTCCTTCAACACCACCAAATCCTTAACGCTTCCCAATGCCTTTTAAACCCTCCTTTCTAAATTGCCTCTACTATATAATAGCACTGGTCTGAAAACCTTTTAGCAAAGGATGCAAACTCAAGCCAGCCGGGCCTGTCTATGAATCTCTCATCGACCAATATTCTTTTCAAATCCTCCTCTATCCTTCTTTTCCGCTCCTTAGCCTTCCTCGCCATAAATTTATCGGAAAGGGCAAAGGCTCCAAGCGAGATCTTAAGAAGCTCAGCTATGGCATCTAAAACTCCCTCAAGCTTTTCTCTATTAACGTTGGCCTCCTTCCTAAAGCCTATCAAAGATAAGGAAAAATAGGTTTCAGAAAGAAGCTCGCTCGCCTGCCTGAGATCTCCAAGAAAGGTGTATATTTTAAGCTTTTCCTCGGCCATATCCCCCACCCTACCAAGGTAATTGCTAATGGTTTCAACCATCCCCCTTATAGAGTCCTCCATCTCCCTTAAAATGGAAGGCTTGCCACCGTCCCCTAACAAAAGCTCGCTGAACCTTAAAAATTGATACTCCAGAAAGGTTCCCACTCTCAAACCTTCCTTCAGGGCAAGGTAACATGCCCACTCTGGAACCTCCAGGGCACCATCATCAAGAAATGCAGGCTGGGTCAGCTCCTCTACCTCTCCCTTACCAAAGGCGATTTTTAAGGAAAGCTTTGTTAAAAAGGAGTTTGAAAAGATGAAGGGAAGAGCATTAACGGTTGTCACGCTCAAATGAAGCATAGCAACCCCTCTCTCCGGGGGAAAAAACGTAGCTAAGAAAATAAGAAATGGATATAAGGACAAAGAAAGCAGAGTTCCAAAAGCCCGATAAAGCAAAGATGCCCAAGCTAAAGCCTTTGCCTCTCTTCTCATCCCCAGCGAAACCATAAAGAGAACGAAGGACGCTCCTAAATGAGCGCCTAAGACGATAAAAAAGGCCTCCCGTAAAGAGATGATTCTCTCTGAAATCACCGAAATAGCTAATCCCAGAACTAAAGCACTGCTTTGAAAAAGCATCGTTAATATCGCTCCGAAAAAGAACAAGAAGAGGGAAGAGCTAAAAACGGGGGTTTTCAGGAAAAGATTTATCCCAGAAAAGCTTCGCTGCATCAAGAACATACTAAAAAACACCAGTCCCAAACCCCACACCAAGACCCCAAGGCTTCTAAGCCTTCCCTTAGAGAATATCATGGTGAAGTATCCCAAAGCCAGCATGTATGGGGAATAATCCGCCACCCTAAAGGCGAGTATCTGGGTAGTTATGGTATTGCCCAAGCTCGCCCCTATCATGATGTCCATAGAACGTAAGAAGGAAATCAAGCCAACGTTTATCATGCTAGCCAATAAAGAGACCGCACCCGCACTGCTCTGAACCCCAAGGGAGAGCAAAACCCCAACTAAAAAGGAGAGAGCCCTTTTCCTCTCACAAAGGGAAAACAAGTCCCTTAAGCCTATCTTTAAAAAATCCTTTAGGCCCTCTCCGAGAACCCTTATTCCATAGAGAAAAAGAACGAGCCCAGCCGGCAAAAGAAAAACTTCCCTCACTCGGCTCCCTCTCCCAAATCGGAATATATGGGTAATTCCATGAGGACGCACCCTTCGCTAAGGAATTCGATCTTTATCCCGCTCCTTGAGGCGAGAGTCTTATACAGAAAAAGATCCACATCTTCGTCTTCAAATAGTTTGGAAACTCCTTCAATACAGACAGACAGGGTGACGACCGCTTTTTCCCTGATATAACCCGTTTTCAAAGCTACCTCCCCGTTAGATTCTTTAATCTTCAAGATAAGAAATAAAAGAAGTCTCCTAAGATAAAGAGGGTTTACCCACGGAGAGGGAAGGAGATCTCCAAGCTCAAGCTTGATATCGAAGGGCAATCTTTCTTTTAGACTAAGAAGAAAGCTGTTTAGCTTTATCCTCTTAGCCTTATTCTCTTCGAGAGGCAAAACTTCCTTTGCATCCTTGAAGTCCTTCCCCATAGCCGAGAGCTTTCCAAGCAAAAGGTGGTCAATATTTTTTATGAAGGTCTCAACCAAACCCTCTTCTCGCGTCCTATCCTCTCCAAAGAGGAGAAAACCTCCATCCTCAAGGGGGGCAACTTTAAAGAAGTAAACCCTATCTCCTGCTTTCAGCGTCCCCTCTCCATCTATCACCATCTTCTTTAATTCCTCTTTGTCAATCTCCCTTAAATCTCCTCTTATTCCCTTCGCATAAACTATTTCCAATGTCGGGCTCAGCTTAAGCAACGTCCCCGGAAAGACCTCCTCTATCTCCCTCTCCCTATTCCCTTCCTCCTCCCCCTCTTCCTTTTCAAGGGAAGTTCCCGTTTCTCCCTCAACGGAGACCTCCCCTTCCCTTAGCTTTTCGATTCTACCTTTATTCGGTTTCCCCTCACCCCTATGAAAGTAGTAAATGGCGAAGCTTATAAGGACCGCAATCACTAAGATGGCATATTTTAAGAATGAGATTGCAGAGCCAAAGCCCCCCAGAAGAGAGCGAGAGGGAGCATAAAGGAAAAGGTGCCAGTCCGAGGCAACTCCTAAAGGTATGTGGGTGTGAACGAAGGAAAAGTCCACACCGTCAAGCTTAAAGCTTCCCGTCCTACCCCATTCTTTCTCCTTCACGGCATCGGCTACTTCCCTCTTCCCATAGAAAAGGTTCCCCTCGCCATCTAATATAAGGAAATCCCAAGGCTTACCCGAAGATCTCAGAAAATCCCTCAGGGCATCATTCAGTATATGATAGTTATAAACGTAAAACAGCACTCCCTTAACCTCCCTTTTCTCTCCAAAGAGGGGAGCGAAAACGCCTATACCGTCTTTCCCCCCATAGGTACTTATCCTTCCCCCTATAAAGCTTATTCGAGAGCCCTTAACTACCTTAAAGGCCCTCCAGGAGCTCACATCTCTCCCCTCGAGGGTTTCATCCTTAGGATAGGTCGCCACTATCTTCCCGTTTTCGTCGATAAACCCAGATAGAAGAACGAAGGAGCCATAAGCCCTATAGAGAACGAGAAGCCACTCCTTTAAAAGATCCTCCTTCGACAGGGGGATATCAGCGTAGTTAAGGGAATGAAGCATTACCACAAGAGACCCTATTCTTGTCCTAAACAGAAAGGAGACCGTTTCAGATAAAACTGAGGCGCCTAAAACTTCGTTCTTTTTCAGATCTTCCTCAAGCCCCCTCAGGTAAAAAAAGTTCCCCAAGGCTATGGATAAAAGAAGCACAATTGAAAGCGCTCTGAGCTTGGGAGCAATCTTAAACAACAAAACCCCTTCCTCCCTTCCAACGGGAAATTAAGTAATCTCCCTTTTAAGCCTTTCCACTATCTTCCTCCTTTTCGCGTTTACCCAGCTTCTCGACCTTTTAAGCTTTTCCGATATATGCTTATCATTATAGCCCCACAGATAGTAAAGCTCAAGAAGCCTTCTTTCCTCATCGGAAAGGGGAAGCTCTCCCTTCCCCTGCCCGGGAGCTTCCTTAAAAATCCATTCATCATCGAAGACCACTCCCTTCCTCCAACGGAGCTCCTTAAGCCAAAAGCTTCTTATATACCTCTCAAGGCTTCCCTTTACATACCCTTCAAGGCGAACCTCTCCCCTCTTATACCTGTAAACCAGCTTTATAAGCGTAAGATAACCTTCCTGTCTCAGGTCCTCATAACTCCCACCCTTGAAAGAGTATTTCTTAGCGAGGGACTCAATCAAGGGGCGAAACCTTTCAACAATCTCCCTCAATAAAGAAACCTCTCCCCCTTGAACCCTAAGGGCAAGCTCCTCCAAAGACAAGACCACCACTCCTTTCTATAGTAAAAATTTTTACTA
>LGFB01000151.1 GCA_001508835.1 bacterium 42_11 | reverse complement strand
GGCGAGGTCGACCTCGCCCCTTCTATTTAGGGTTGCCTTAACTCTTGGAAAAGCTTCCCTCTAATTTCCCATTCCTTCTTCATCAGAGCCGAAGGGTCTATCCCACTCTTCCAGAGATATAATGATGGGTTTGTTCTAAGCTCTTTAGCCACCTCTTCGATATCCTTATTTAGAAGAAGCGAAAGTGCTACAGCTCTTAATGCAAGCTTAGGCGGTAGTGGATACTTTTGAAAAGCAGACTGAAGCTTATCAGCGGAAATTCCAGAAACTTTAGACAAGGCTTCTAATCTCTCTTGAAAAGCTGGGAAATACCCCCAACCTCTAAATCCACCATCCCAGCCTCTAAACCCCATCCTGCGCCCCCATCCATAATCAGGAGCCCACGGCCCTCTCATCGCACCCCAA
The DNA here is from genome assembly GCA_001508835.1 of bacterium 42_11. Taxonomy (GTDB): domain Bacteria; phylum Synergistota; class GBS-1; order GBS-1; family GBS-1; genus 42-11. The sequence continues at coordinate 3,495 of LGFB01000151.1, read as the reverse complement.
GGCCTCGAATCTCCCCAAATATGCGGATTGGGACCAGGAGAATACATCCCATAGGGTGGATGGTTAGGGTAAGGCCCATAACCGCCATAGGGAGCCCCCCAGAAGTGAGCCAAGGCTATTCCACCTACACCAAGTACTATAAGCGTAATTATCAAGGGTATCCTCAACTTCTTCACTTTAACATCACCTCCCATTTATAAATACGCATGCGGGAGGCCGAATGTGACATGTTAAAGGTGAATAGGTTTATCGGCAACACCCTCAAAGGCACCCAATACAGCCTCAGAAAGCGTAGGGTGAGGATGGATTGTTAAAGACAATTCATCCGCCTTTAGCCCAAACTTAACGGCAAGAACCCCCTCCATTATGAGCTCCGTAGCCAATGGGCCGACCACGGAAAAACCTTTAACTATGCCATCCTTATCAGCTATGACCTTTACAAACCCCTCTCTTTCCTCCATCGTCCTCGCTCTTCCATTTGCCGAAAAAGGATACTTAAAAACTTTGTATCCCTCGCTCTTTAAATCCTTCTCCTTTAGGCCAACAGATGCAACTTCAGGAACAGAAAAAATAACGGATGGCACAGCCATGTAATCCATCTCCTTGCCCATACCCGCTATATTATAGGCTGCAACAACCCCCTGCATCATGGCAACATGAGCGAGCATAATACCACCCGTCACATCTCCAACAGCGTAAACATCTGGCAGATTAGTCCTCATTCGCGAATCTACCTTAACTCCTCTATCTATCTCTAACCCCACCTCTTTAAAATCCTCTCCTATACGAGGGGCTCTTCCTACACTAACTAAAACCTTTTCCGATTCACCCGTAATCTCTCCAGATGGAGTTTCCAGCCTCCAAGAAAAGATGCCCGAGGAAGTTTTTGTCAAGTGAGAAACCTTAGACGATTCATATACCGTGACACCTCTCTTTTGAAGGGCCTTTTTAACCTCCGAGGCTACATCCTGATCCTCCAAGGGAAGTATATGCTCAAGAAGCTCTACAAGAGTTACCTTACTGCCTAATATGGAAAATAAAGTGGCAAACTCAATTCCTATGGCCCCACCACCGACTATGAGAATAGATGATGGAATAGCCTCCATAGAAAAGACATCATCGCTTGTCCATACCCCGTCAACCTCACTAAAGGGTGGAAATAGCCTTGGAAAGGAACCGTTGGCTAAAACTATGCTTTTCGCCTCGAAAACCTCTCCCGTTTCTTCTATTTCAACCTTCCACGGCTCAAGAAAATAGGCTGTCCCTCTTTTCAGCTCTACACCATTCTTTTTAAAAAGATACTCTATTCCCTTCCTTGACATCATGACAGTTTTAGAGGTATGACTTTTCAAAGCATTTAAATCTATAGAAACGTTACCTACAACGCCAAGCCTCGCTCCCCTTTCTTTAAGGTTCCAATAAAGTTCTGTCCCAGAAAGAAGCGCCTTAGTTGGAATACACCCTACATTAGTGCATGTTCCTCCCAACTCGCCTTTTTCAATCACGAGAACCTTTTTACCCAACTGAGCAAGCTTAACCGCACAAACATAACCTCCAGGACCCGTTCCGATAACGATAGAATCAAACATGGATATCACCTCTCCTTAAACCTCTTCCTTAGGTGGGGAATCAGCCCTCCATCATCAATAATCCTTCTAACAAATTCTGGGAGGGGAGAAAACCTAAAAACCTTGCCCCCCAAAGTATGAATTTCACCCTTATCGACATCTATTTTTATTTCCTCTCCGTTCACAACGAACTCGAAAAGCTCCGGACACTGTATAACAAGCAGTCCCTGATTTATAGCATTTCTATAAAATATCCTTGCAAAACTCTTAGCAACAACAGCTCCTATCCCAAGAGCCTTAAGACATGTAGCTGCCTGTTCTCTTGAGCTACCACAACCAAAGTTTTTCCCAGCGACTATAATGTCTCCCGGTCTCGCTTCTTTGGCAAAAGAAGGGTCTAAGTCTTCCAAAGCATGCTTCGCCATCTCCGAAGGTTCAAGAACAGTATAAGTATACTTCCCCGGAAAAATCACATCCGTATTTATATCATCTCCGTACTTCCAGACTCTTCCTTTGATTATCACGTTTTCAAAGCACCTCCCTTGGATCAGTGATTACACCTTTTAATGCCGAAGCTGCAACAGTAGCAGGGCTTGCAAGATATATTTCCGAATCAGGATTTCCCATTCTTCCTTTAAAGTTCCTATTAGCAGTGCTTATACAAACCTCACCGGGAGCAAGAATACCGAGATGATTCCCCATACAAGGACCGCAACCAGGAGGAGCTATTACAGCACCAGCTTCTACTAACGTTTCAACAATCCCTCTTCTGAGAGCCTCCCTATAAACTCTCCAAGAAGCGGGAATTACTATAAGCCTAACTCCCTTAGCTATTTTCTTTCCCCCCAAGATCGATGCCGCTATCTCCAAATCATCAAGCCTACCATTGGTACACGTCCCTATTAACGCCTGGTCTATTTTCAAACCCGCTACATCCTTAACAGGAGAAACATTATCAACGTTATGAGGTTTAGCAACAAGAGGTTCAAGCTCGGATAACTCATAAGTCAATACCTTCTCATAAGAAGCATCTTCATCAGGCTTTATAATCTCAAACCTACCCTTAGCTATACTTTGAAGATAAGATATGGTCTTTGCATCAGGCTCAATAAAGCCGTTTTTAGCTCCCATCTCTATAACCATGTTGCATAGTGTCATTCTTTCAGAGATAGACATATTGCGAATTGCCCCTCCCGTAAACTCAACAGACTTGTAATCTGCACCATCAGCTCCAAGGTCTCCTATTATTCTAAGTATGAGGTCTTTTGCGTACACTCCTTTAGGAAACTCCCCTACAACCTCTATTTTTATACTCTCTGGAACCCTAAGCCAGATCTGACCTAATGCCCAAACTCCCGCCATCTCGCTTCTTCCTATACCTGTGGCGAAAACTCCGAATGCCCCATAAGTGCAAGTATGAGAATCACTTCCTAATATAAGGTGGCTGGGCAATGCAAATCCCTCTTCACAAAAGACCTGATGGCAAACTCCACCATCAGAATTTACATCATAAAAGTATTGGATTCCTTGTTCCGCAACGAACTCTCTTATTTCCTTATGATTATTGGCATGTTTATCAGTAGGAGCAGGAACCGCGTGATCTAATACTATGACCACCTTCTCGGGAGCCCAGACTTTTTCAACTCCTATGGATTTAAAAAGTCTTATTATCGCCGCAGCGTTATCATGGGAGAGAACCCTATCAGGCTCAACTATAACTACATCTCCAGGTTTAACGTGCGATAAATCTGCCTTTTTGGAAAGAAGCTTTTCTGCAAAAGTCATTCCCATTCGAATCACCTTTCCAAGAAAGATTTTATATACTCTATAAGTCCTCCCTTTTCCATTATCTCCTTCTCGAGACCAGAAATAGGGTTAGCCCAGATTTCCTCGCCAGTAGTTATATTCTTAATGTACCCGATTTCGG
>LGFB01000150.1 GCA_001508835.1 bacterium 42_11 | reverse complement strand
CAATGGATGTATCTCGCCGGGGAATCTCCTCTTCTTTAAAGAGTTTGGTCCCCTCTCGAGTTTTTATCTCTACAGGAACTATCTCCTCATCAAATTTTCCAGAATCAATTGCTAATATAGCTCTTCTATGAGACTCTAGAGCATACTCATCTTGCTCTCTTCTCGAAATACGATATTCCTCGGCAAGGATTTCCGCTGTAGCCCCCATCAGCATTTGGGCCATGGGACAGAAAAAGCCGTCTTTATGAAGAGCATCATAAACTTGCTGATGGCCCATTTTGTATCCCCATCTTGCTCCTTGAAGAATATATGGAACCTGGCTTGTTGATTCCGTGCCCCCTGCAACGACAACTTTTTCTCTTCCCAGAATCACAGAATCTGCTCCAAGCATAACCGCCTTTAACCCTGAACCACACCTCTTGTTAACAGTAAAAGCTGATACGCTTTCTGGCAAGCCTGCAAAGATAGTGCTCATCCTTGCCACGTTAGGTCCAACACCTGCCTGCCACCCATTACCCATTATAACTTCTCCAATAACTTCAGAGGGAATACCTGCCCTTTTTACAGCTTCTCTAATCACAATAGATCCCAGTTCAGCAGCTGTAAAAGATGATAGAGAGCCCCCAAACTTTCCTCCAGCAGTTCTCACGGCCGATAAAATAACAGCTTTACCCATGTCCATCAAACCTCCATTATTTTTAGCGGTTCCTCAATTTTAAAATCGGGTTCGGTTACCCTTTTTAAAGAGCTTACGTCGACCTCTGGGGCTATCTCCTTTAAAAGAAGACCTTCCGGGGTAACTTCAAATACCGCTAATTCCGTAAAAATCTTATTAACCACCCTCTTTCCCGTAAGAGGTAGAGAACATCTTTTTACAATCTTAGGTCTTCCTTTTACAGTATGAAGAGTTGCAACAAATACCTTTCTCGCTCCGGTTACCAAGTCCATAGCTCCTCCCATACCAGGGATAAGCTTACCAGGAATCATCCAGTTTGCTAAATTTCCCTCTTCATCAACTTCTAAAGCTCCTAAAACTGTTACATCTATATGTCCTCCTCGTATTAAACCAAAAGATATGTCACTGCTAAAAAAAGACCCACCCGGCAAAACTGTAATCTTTACGCCCCCGGCTCCTATTATGTCTGGAGTTCCCTCATCTTCCCTTGCCTTTGGTCCTGCACCAAGCATTCCATTTTCCGTATGAAAAATAACACGAACTCCCTCTGGAATATAGTCAGATACTAAAGAGGGAATACCTATGCCAAGATTAACCACATCCCCATCTTTAAACTCCCTTGCAATTCTCTTTGCTATTCTTACTTTAGCCTCAACTTCAGAAATCCCTATTAACATTTGCTAATCACCTCCTCGATAAGACTATCCTATCTACAAGTATTCCCGGTGTATGTACATCGTTCGGGTCTATTTCGCCGACTTCCACAAGTTCCTCTACCTCCGCTATAACCACATCAGCCGCGAAAGCCATAAGAGGGTTGAAGTTTCTTGCATTACCCCAGTAATAGAGATTCCCCATTCTATCTGCCTTTTTAGCCTTTATCAAGGCAAAGTCTGCACGTAACGGCAACTCAAGGATGTATCTTTTGCCGTTTATCTCTAAAACCTGTTTTCCCTCTTCAGCCAAGGTTCCCAGCCCTGTTGGAGTTAATACTCCTCCTAGACCAAAACCACCAGCTCTTATTCTCTCGGCAAGTGTTCCTTGCGGGACAAACTCCACATCCAACTTTCCCTCGTTATACAGCTTCTGAGTAACCTTGTTGAGTCCTATATGAGAAGCGATTACCTTTTTGACTTGACCATTAGCTATTAACTTCCCGTGTCCTACATCTTCGTAAGCCGTGTCATTACATATCAAGGTAAGATCCTTAACTCCATGCTGTAGAAGAGCTTCTATCAAAGTGTAAGGAACTCCACCAATATTAAAGCCCCCTACCATTATTGTGGCACCATCAGGTATATCCTTAACGGCTTCTTCTGGACTCATCACCGGCTTGAAAAAGGACCCCATCTTTAAACACCCCCTTAATTCAGCAATACTTTTGAAACTTCCACTAAAGTTTCCTTAAGGATAGAGACTATCTCCTTGGCCTCCTCTGATTGTAAAATGAAGGGTGGGGCTACCATAAAATGATCACCGTTTATACCATCTGCAGCACCACTACCAGGGTAAACCAAGAGTCCTTTCTCAAGAAGAGCATTAAAAACCACCGAGGAAACGTTCTTCTCCCTTGGGAAAGGAAGTTTGGTTTCTTTGTCTTTAACAAGCTCTATCCCCCACATCAAACCTATCCCTCTGACTTCGCCAACTATAGGAACTTCGCAAAGCTCCTTTTTCAGAAGTTCCCCCAGGATAAGCCCTACCTTTTTAACGTTTTCGATTAGATTATGCTTAATAATATACTTAATTACCGCAACCCCCGTAGCACAGGATAAAGGATTACCTCCATAGGTATGTCCATGTATGAATCTTCCACTTCCTTTTTTTATCGTGTCAACTATTTTTTCGCTCACTATTACTCCTGCCAGAGGGCTATACCCAGCTGCCATACCCTTGCCCAAAACTATCATGTCTGGGGTAACGTTCCAATGGTTAACGGCAAAATTCTCTCCCGTCCTTCCGAACCCAGTCATTACCTCATCAGCAATCAAAAGAACATCGTATTTATTGCAAATCTCCCTCACTATTGGCCAATACTCTGGTGGAGGAACCAAAGCTCCCACCGTTGCTCCGACTACAGGTTCTGCAATAAAAGCTGCGACATATTGAGGCCCTTCTCTCTTTATCACTTCCTCCAATTCAAAAGCGCATCTTACATTACATCTAGGATATTCAAGGTTATAAGGACAACGATAACAATAGTGGGTAGATATATGAGGAAACTCCATAAGCATCGGAATGTATGGTTTTCTCCTAGGAATATGCCCACCTATAGCTAATGCTCCAAGAGTGTTACCATGAAAGGAATTCCATCTTCCTATTATTTTGTACTTAGAAGTATTATTTCTGTCTCTTTCTAAGAAGTACTGCCTAGCGAGTTTAACTGCTGACTCCACCGCTTCAGAACCGCCTGAAACAAACCACGTATAGTTTAAGTCTCCTGGTGCAAGCTCCTTAATCAAGGAGGCCAACTCTATGGCAGGCTCACTAACTAACATTGATAGATGAGCAAAGGCTATTTTTCGAACTTGCTTACATATGGCATCAGCTACCTCTTCTATTCCATGTCCCAGGTTAGACACTAACGCTCCGCAGCAGCCATCTATATACCTTTTTCCATCTTTGTCATATACATATATCCCTTCTCCCCTTTCCACTATAGGATAACTTTGCTTGAAATTCCTATAAAAAACATAATCCCTCATTAAAGCTCTTCCCCCTTTCTTGTCTCATCTTGCCAATATATCCTTTCCCTCTTCCAAATCTTTTCAAGCTCTTCAAGTCTATTCTCAGTCTCGTTAGCCTTTTTTAAACTCAGGGCAACCACTATAGCATTAACTACACTTATTGAAGGAGTTAAAGAATCAATAAACGAAATAAAATCAGTAGGAATTGTTAAAACATAAGAGGCCTCAGATGCAATAGGAGAAAGATAATCATCAGTGATAGATACTATGGTCAAATTCCTTTGTTTAGCGAAAGAAACTAAATCCTTAGTCTCTATCGAGTATCTTGGGAAGCTGATAGCTATCACTACATCCCCTTCCTTAGAAGAAGATAGAATTTCATAAGAAAGCTCTTTCCCTTTTATAAGAAAAGCTCGGTACCCTAACAAATTAAGGTAAAAGTTCAGGTAGTATCCCACCGCATAGGCACTCCTATGAGATATGATAAAAATGTTGTTAGCCATTTCTATAGTACTGACAATTGCTTCAAAGTCGGAGATAG
>LGFB01000149.1 GCA_001508835.1 bacterium 42_11 | reverse complement strand
GGGGATACGTTCTTCAAACGGGAAGGGTGGTCCTTGAAGGGACGTCAAAAGAGCTTCTCCAAAAGGAGGAACTTTTAAAAAGCTACCTCGGAGAGATAAAGAGAGAAAAGGCATAGAATCAAAACCTAAACACAACCCCAAGTAGACCGCAGGAAAGCAAAAGTAATATGGGGTCAAGCTTAAACTTAAAAAGGAGAAATAAAGATACCAAGGCTATAAAGGCCTGAAACGGGCTAAGCAAAATCAATGGAGCAAAGGAATAGGCAGCCGATGCAACTAACGCCAGGGCTACAGGTCTAAGACCCAAAAGCATCCCAGAAAAAAGCCCCTTATCCCTATTCCTAAACATATAATTACCCAAAAAGTAGCTTAGAAGAAATGGAACCAAAACAACAGCAAACGTTGCTAAAACGCTTCCCAAAACGCCTTCAACTTTGTATCCCACGAAGGTAGCGGCATTTAACGCTATCGGCCCAGGCGTAGATTGAGATATGGCAACTACATCGAGAAACTCGTCAAGGGATATCCATCCCCTCACATCTACAAGTTCATGCATCATTACCTTTAAAATACTATAGCCACCGCCAAACCCCACCATACCTATAATAACGAAAGAAAAGGATAGCTCCAAAAGCTTCAACTAAATCTCTCCCTTAAAATGTAAAATAATATTCCGAAGACAGCACCACCCGCGATCACAAGAAAAGGGTTTATCCCCAAAAAAGAAAGGGATAAAAAGGCTAAAATCGCTATGGCCATTGAAACTTTGCTTCCCCTAACTGAGCCCCTCATACTATATAAAGCATAAACCAAAACAGCAAATAAGGCTGGCCTCATTCCCCTCAAAAAAGACTTAATATAGGATCTTTCCCCAAACTTCGTAAGCATACTAACTATAATAAGAACAACCACAAGCGAGGGAAGGATAGACCCCAACAGACCTGCAATGGCTCCCCTAATTCCCAAAAGGCATCTCCCACACATAACCGAAACATTTACCATGATGGGACCGGGAAAGCTTTGAGCTATGGAGACTATGTCGAAAAACTCCTCTTCGCTCAACCACCTTCTTCTTTTAACGAGCTCCTCCCTGATAAGAGGAATCATAGCCCAACCCCCGCCGAAGGTAAAGCTCCCTATTCTTAGGGTGGTAAGGAATATTCTGAACACGGAAGGACTTTTGTCCAAGCCAAAACCCCCTTACAAAGATTGATTTAGAAGGGTACCCTATGATAATATAAGCCTTAAGAATATTATGTCAAGGGAGGAGAAGAGGAATGAAGATTTTGAGGGTCTTTTTGGCATTTCTCCTATTAGTAATACCCGTTTCCGAGGCAAAAGGCGTTGAGCTTATAGGTGCTGGAGCTACCTTCCCCTATCCTCTATACTCAAAGCTATTTTCGGTTTACCACAATGAAACCGGCGTAAAGGTTAACTATCAAGCCATTGGCTCTGGAGGAGGGATAAGGCAACTCATCAATAAAACCGTGGATTTTGGAGCAACCGACTCTCCATTAACGGAAAGGGAGCTTGAAGATGCGGGTGCGCCCGTTCTTCACATTCCCACTTGTTTAGGAGCACTTGTTTTGGCCTACAATCTCCCGGGAGTAAACGAGTTAAAGCTTACAGGTAAAGTCATTGCTGACATATATTTAGGAAAAATTAAAAAGTGGAACGACCCCGAAATAGCAAAACTAAATCCGGATATCAAACTACCCAAGATGAATATTACCGTCGTTTACAGGTCTGACGGTAGCGGAAGCACATACATATTCAGCCAATACTTAAGCAAGGTAAGCGAAGAGTGGAAAGAAAAGGTTGGTGTGGGAAAATCCCTTAAGTGGCCAACCGGAATAGGAGGAAAAGGCAATCCCGGCGTAGCGGGACTTATAAAGCAAATCCCCGGAAGCATAGGATACATAGAGTTCGTATATGCAACTCAAAGCGAAATACCTTTTGCCTTGATAGAGAACAAAAGTGGAAACTTCGTTAAGCCTTCCGTTGAAACCGTTACAGCCGCTGCGAATATGGAAATACCTGAAAGCACGATAGTAGACTTAACCGAGACCAGCTCTCCCGAGGGATACCCCTTAAGCAGTTTTACATGGATAATAGTTTATAAGGAGCAAAACTATGGAGGAAGACCCCTCCAGAAGGCAGAGGAGCTTGTAAAACTCCTGTGGTGGATAATCCATGATGGGCAAAAATACGCTTCCGAGCTTTCATATTCGCCTTTGCCTCAAATAGCCGTTGAAAAAGCCGAAAAGCTGATAAAATCGATAACCTACAACGGAGAGCCTATTCTCAAATGACAGCACCCACTATTATGTCATTGACGTTTGTCCCCGTGGGACCGGTTATAACCAAATCTCCACTCGCCTTTAAGGCGTTATAAGAATCATTGTTGGAAAGAGCTTCTTCCGGATTAACGCCTTGAGATACCATTCTGTTAAAGCTTTCCCCATCTACAAGGCCACCTGCGGCATCGGTGGGGCCATCGGTCCCATCGGTGCCTGCAGAAATCAGAGCAATGCGATTTTCCCCTCTAATGGCTATCGCTACCGACAAGGCAAGCTCTTGAGCTCTTCCCCCCTTACCATTTCCCTTCACATGAACCACCGTTTCCCCACCCAAAACTATCATACAGGGTGGAGCTATAGGGTTTGACGACCTTTTAACCTCCTTTAAAATCTCAGCAATAAACCTTCCTGCCTCAGAGGCCTCACAACTAAGCGTGGAGGTCAAAAACAGGGTATTGTATCCAAGCTCTTTGGCTCTCTCCACGGCGTATCTGCACGCAAGACTAACGCTCCCTATTATTACGCTCTTAACATTAAGGAGCTCCTTGGGTGTTTCGGGAATCTCTCCCCTTCTTCCCCTTTCAAGAACTTCTATAACAGAGGGGGGCATCTTTTCATAAAGAGCATACTTCTCTATAACCCTTAAGGCATCTTCATAGGTCGTCTCATCAGGGTAAGCAGGCCCAGAGGCTATTGAGTCAAGACGGTCACCCAAAACATCCGATAAAATCAAAGAATACACATAAGCGGGAAACGCAAGTTGAGCAAATCTCCCTCCCTTAACCTTCGATATATGTTTTCTAACGGTGTTCATCTCTACAATATCCGCACCCGATTTCAAAAGAAGCTCGTTAACCGTCTTTAAATCCTCCAGAGAAATTCCTTCCATAGGGAGCTCAAACAAGGCGGAGCCTCCACCGGAGACCAAAAAGAGAATTTTATCTTCCTTCCCCAAAGAGCTTACAAGCTCTACCGCTTTCCCGGTCGCCTTCAAGGTGTTCTCATCTGGCAGGGGATGTCCCGCTTCGAAAATCTCCAGACCCTCTATCTCCCCGAGGGAATGCTTGTATTTCGTAATAACCACTCCCCCTTTAATCTTACTCCCGAGCTTCTCCTTAGCAGCCTTTGCCATTCTCCAAGCAGCCTTACCTATAGCCACGAGATACAAGTTATCAAGCTCATCTATACATTCCCTTTCTATCACATTTTTAACAGACTCCTCAGGCAAAACCCTTTTGATGGCAAAATTTACCACCTCAAAAAGGTCCTTTCTCAAATCCACGTCAACCACCTACCCTAAGTCCCCGGATTTGGAGACGGTTTCCCAAAGTAAAATCCCTGACCATATTGAACTCCCATTCTCCTAAGAACATCGGCTATTTCAGCATTTTCGATATGCTCAGCTATAACCTCTATAGACCTACCTTTGAAGAAACTCGTGAGGCTTTCAACGAGCATCTTTGCCCTCGCGCTCACCGTTATCTCACGAATAAGATTACCCGCTATCTTAACGAAGTAAGCGTCAAGATACCTTATATAAAGGAACGAGGAGAATCCGCTTCCAAAATCATCTATTGCCAACCTTATAAGCCCCCCCCTCAAGACT
>LGFB01000148.1 GCA_001508835.1 bacterium 42_11 | reverse complement strand
ACTCCCAGGTTTACAAACCCTTCCTAAGTCGTTTCGGGCTAAATCTACCAGCATCACATGTTCTGCCTTTTCTTTTATGTCTTCGATAAGTTCTTTTTCTAAGTATTTATCTTCTTGAGGATTTTTCCCCCTTTTTCTTGTTCCTGCAAGAGGTCTTGTCACTACCCTTTTGTCTTTGACTTCTACAAGTATTTCAGGCGAGGATCCTATAAGTTTGATTTCTGGGAAATTAATAAGGAACATATAGGGAGAGGGGTTTTCGTTTTCCAAGGCGAATAGAAGGTCTATGGGATCGATATTGCTCTCAAAAGAAAACCTCTGGGATATTACTATCTGAAAAATTTCTCCTGCCAGAATGTAGTTTTTTGCCTCCTCCACCATCTTCAAGTATTCTTCTCTCCGAGTATTTGAGACAAAGTTTCTAATGTAAAAAAACTCTTCCGTTTCTGTATTTTCTTCCGCTCCTCTTAAAGCTTTTTCTATCATAAAAGAAGCTTCTCTAAATAGCCTTGTTAATACAGTTTTTTCATCTTCACCCTTTTCAAAGTTTTTGATTACATATAGTTTCTGATTTTCGTGGTCGATGGCTATTATGTCTTTAAAAAGCCCGAAATAAGCTGTTGGGAGATCGAGAGTTTTTAACTTCCTATGATGTTCTGCATGGTATAATTCTTCCCATCTGTCTATCATTTCATAGCCTATGTAGCCAAATAACCCTCCACAAAAAGGGGGTAGTTCTTTAGGAAACTTTTGAAAAGCTATTTCTTTCTCTAATAGCTGTTCGAAGTCGGACCCTCTGTCTTCTCTGATATACCCGTTTACTTCGTAGAAGAAATTGTTATTTTTCTTGTAAAGCTTAAGCACCTTGTGGGGATTAGCTCCTATGTAGGTGTATTTTTTGCCTCCTCTGTAAGAGGCATCTACGCTCATGACAAAGGAATGAGAGGTTTCCGAGAGTAGGTTTTTCAATATTTCTGGGGAGTAAAAGTTTGCGGGAAGAGGGAGAGAAATGTAAATCGTCTTTATCTCTTTCTCCACTTTCCTCACCTCCTCTAAGCTTATGCTTATAAAATAAAAAGGGCCGCTCTCCTGAGCGGCCCTTTTACACGCAGTAAACTAAAACAAAAAGGGCCGCGACCTTTTAGTGCCGCGGCCCCTGCTTTCTTAAGGAATATTTTAGCAACAGGGTAAATACCGCGGCAGGCTTTCAACCTGCCACCACCAGTTATTTATTTCTCTTAAAGTTGTTAAGCTTGAAAGCTTAAAGCTTCTAAATATGCTCATCTTTATCCTCCTCACTGTTGAGTTAGAGTATACATTTTCTGTCTTCTTTTGTCAAGGGGTTGGTGTTCTATTTTGTGGGAGGTTCAGTTTTATTTGAGATGTATTGTGAAATATGTGGTCTTTAAAGATATGTTTCATAGATATTTCATATATGCATTTTGATGTATACTTTTTACTTAATCAAAATCTCGAAACTTAGTTTTAAGAATCTTGACAAACTAGAGTATGATGGATATACTTAATAACTAACCTTATTTTGAAAGAAAGGGGTGAAATGATGAACCATTTAAATGGCGAAAGACTAATGTATGATCGAGAGCTTAGAAACCCATCTGCTTGTGGTATTACAGGAGTGATGAATCAGAAGGGAGAAGTTTTTTCTGGTGAAGTTATCTTAAATTCGATATGTTGTATGCTGGAACGCGGAAATGGTTTGGGAAGCGGTTTTGCAGGGTATGGTATTTACCCTGACTTTAAGGATTATTGGTGCTTCCATATAATGTATGATAAAGAAACGGCAAAAGATATTGTTGAAGATTATCTGGAGAATCTCTTTATCATAGTTCACAGCGAACCTATACCTGTTAAAAAAATAGGAGTTCTTGGTGAAATACCCTTGCTTTGGAGGTACTTTTTAAGCTTTAAGGGAGAGGAGGAAAGCGAGGAGTTCATTGTTCATACGGTTATGAGGGTAAATAGAGAAATTGAGGGCGCATATGTTTTTTCTTCCGGTAAGAATATGGGAATCTTTAAGGGTGTTGGGAGTCCTGATGCTATAGGAGAATTCTTTAGAGTTTCAGAGTATAAAGGTTACATTTGGTTGGCTCATAATAGGTTTCCTACCAATACTCCTGGATGGTGGGGAGGAGCCCATCCTTTTGGATTGCTTGACTGGGCTCTTGTTCATAATGGAGAGATATCTTCCTATGGGGTGAATAAAAGGTACTTGGAGAGTTTTGGTTACTATTGCACTCTTTCTACAGATACGGAAGTCATGGCTTATCTTTTTGACTTATTGGTTCGTAAACATGGGCTTGATTTTGGAATTGTAGCTAAGATTCTTTCTGCTCCCTTTTGGTCTCAGATAGAGAAATTCGAAGACGAAAGGGAAAAAGCCTTTCTGAAAACTTTACGCATAATATATGGTCCTGCTCTGGTGAATGGACCTTTTGCAATAATCGTGGCGAACAATAAGTATATGGTTGGATTAAACGATAGAACAAAATTGCGTCCCCTTGTGGCGGCTAAGAATGGTGATTTTATTTACATTGCTTCTGAAGAGTCGGCTATAAGGATAATTTCAAGAAATTTAGAGGAAGTATGGATGCCTCGGGCTGGTGAACCTGTTATTGGTAAGGTGGTGATGTGAGTATGGCGAAGGCAAGGTATAGATCTGAATTTAAGGTAGAAAGGGACGATGAAAAATGTATTCGCTGTCAGGTTTGTGTGAGAATGTGTGCTTTCGATGTGCACGCTTATTATCCTGAGCTGGATACTATTGTTTCAGATGAGAGTAAATGTGTTGGATGTCATTTCTGCGAAGACCTTTGTCCCACTAATGCTATAACTATTGTTAGGAATTCATTTAGAATTAAGTCCAATCTTCATTGGAACGATAAAGATGTTTATGACATAGTGAAGCAGGCAGAAAGCGGAGGTATCTTGCTCAGTGGCATGGGGTGTGATAGGGGATATAAAGATTATTTTAGACATCTTGTTCTAAATGCGGCGCAAGTTACCAATCCTTCTATAGATCCTATAAGAGAACCTATGGAGCTAAAGACTTTTATAGGTCGGAAGCCTGATAAGCTTACAACATCTATTCCACCCCAGCTGGAGTTAGAAGTTCCAATCATGTTTTCTGCGATGAGCTTTGGCTCTATTTCTTTGAATGCTTGCAAATCTTTGGCTAAGGCAGCGTGCGAATTTGGAACATATTGGAACACAGGAGAGGGAGGTTTGCATCCGGAACTTTATCCTTACGCTCATAGAGCAATAGTGCAAGTGGCTTCGGGGCGCTTTGGAGTTAACAAAGAATACCTAGAGGCTGGTGCTGCAATAGAAATTAAGATAGGTCAAGGAGCTAAACCAGGGATTGGGGGACATCTTCCTGGCGAGAAGGTTACAGAGGAGGTTTCAAGGACTAGAATGATCCCTGAGGGAAGTGATGCACTTAGTCCAGCTCCTCATCATGACATTTATTCTATAGAGGATTTAAGGCAATTGATATATGCTTTGAAAGAAGCTACAAGGTATGAGAAGCCTGTTGGAGTTAAGATAGCTGCCGTTCACAATGTTGCTGCTATTGCTTCTGGAATAGTTAGAGCAGGTGCCGATTTTGTCGTAATAGATGGTATAAGGGGAGGGACTGGTGCGGCTCCTACTGTGATAAGAGATAACGTTGGTATTCCAATAGAGATGGCGATAGCTGTAGTAGACCAGCGGCTTAGAGATGAGGGAATAAGGCATTGGGCAAGCATAATAGCAGCTGGTGGTTTTAGAAGTTCGGCTGATGTTATAAAGGCTATAGCTTTAGGGGCTGACGCGGTTTACATAGCGACTTCAGCTTTGATTTCTTTAGGGTGTCACTTATGCCAAAAGTGTTATACGGGTAAGTGTAATTGGGGG
>LGFB01000147.1 GCA_001508835.1 bacterium 42_11 | reverse complement strand
AAGTTTACAATCATTCACCCTAAGACCAATTGGAAGGTTATGCTTAATTACGCTGAAGAGATAGGTTTAGGGAGTCAGTCTTACGAGCTTATAAAGATATAGTTCTTTTGACCTTTCTTATGATATCGTATCTTTCGTCCTTTGCTTCTATGAACCCCTGTATTCCCTTTGCTTGTTTGAAGGAGAGCAAAGCTTCCTTAAATTTCTCAACGAAGTCATAGGGTAGGCGCTTAAGTAAAACTATTGCGTCCTTGGGAATATCCTTGACCGTGTTTAGTATCACTATATCGCTTGTGTCTATTCCCTGTTCTTTTGCCCTTTCTAAAGCTTCATTATAGGTGGCTCCCGCATCTACTTCCCCTTGAAGGACCGCTCTTATAACATTGTCATGGCTTCCTAGGAATAGAACTTCCTTAAAATCTTTTTCTGGATTTATTCCCTCCTGAAGAAGCGCATATTTTGAAAATAGGTATCCTGACGCACTCTTGGGGTCTACAAAACCAAATCTCTTTCCTTTTAAATCTTTTAAGCTTCTTATTCCAGTTTTTCTCGATGTGATTATATAGCCATCATAGCTGGCCCTTCCGTTTACTATGGGTGTTGCGATGGGGATAATGTTGTCCAAAGTTTCTCTTGCTTCAACATAGGCGAAGGGTGAAAACCATCCAGCGTCAACTATTTCTTCCTTCAGGGCCTTGGTTAAGGCATCGTAACTGTGAACTATAACCATTCTCGATTTATAGCCTGCCTTTTCACAAGCCCACTTTATTATTGGATAATACATCTCTCTTATGGTTTTTGGATTGGTGAATGGATTAACGCCGAAGATGATCTCTCGATCGGATCTCAAGCTCGATGCTTCTCTTTGAATTTCGAAAAGCGTTTGGTGAAGAGAGGATATCATTTTCAGCACTTCCTGGTTTTTGCTCTCTTGAGTTTTAACGGTGGTTCCAACTTCTTTAGATAGCTCCATTACATCTTTTGAAATGTTGAATATTTCTGTGGAAGATCCTTCTATTCTGTCTGTTACTTTAAGCATTTCTTCTGAGATGGTGTGTACGTTTGATGTTACCTCGAAAACCCTTTCAAATCCGGAGGTAGTTTGGGTGATGAAGTTCATGAATTCTCCAAAGGAGCTTTTTAGCTTTTCGAATTCTTCAAAGGATTTGCTGGTTACTTCGAAGGATTCTTTTATGGTTTCCACTATTCCTCTTATGGTCTTTTCTATTTCAGCGTTGGCATCTCTCGTTCTTTCTGAAAGCTTCCTTATCTCCTGAGATACTACCGCGAATCCCTTTCCCTTTTCTCCTGCTTTTACTGCTTCGATGGATGCGTTTAGGGAAAGAAGGTTAATCTGTTTTGCAAGGAGATTTAAGGTTTTTATTATCTCCGATACAGCTCCCGATTGACTTATCAGGCTTTCGTTTGTTTCCACAACCTTTTTGAAGATCTTCTCCTGTTCTTCCAGGGCTTTTTGTGCGGTGGTTATGGAAGAGCTTAAGGTCTTACATATGGTTTCAAGGCTCTCTGTAACCTTCTTTGCCTTTGCCGTCTCCTCCTTAAGCTTGTTGGATATCCCTACAAGCTCGTTTACTATTTTCATTATCGATGAGGCATTATCAAAGCTTTTAATATTAAGCTTTTCAACCTTCGAGAAGCTTTCAGCGATGTTTTCGAAGACCTTTATGTTTTCATTTAAAAGCCATGTTAGCTGAAAAATCTCAAAGAACATATTTTCAATGGTTTCTAATAGCCTTGAGGCATTACCGCTTTTAACGCTTCCCTTTTCCAAGGCCTTCCACCCCCCATAAAAAGAAAAGCCACCCTCTTAAGAGGGTGGCTTTCTCCTTTTCTCTGCCTAAGCGTTTTAAGGTAGCTTCACTTTTAGTTTAACCAATGTGTTCCTTTAAGTCAAGTAATCAGGTTATTATCTTATTCTTTTTCTTATAGCTATGGCTACGGGAATCAGGAATAGGAGATAGGATATACTTCCCGTTCCGTAGGAGACGCTACAGCCACCGCCACCTCCAGTTATTTGGGCGACCTCCTCTGCCCATTCTATGAGCTCTGGATAATCATAATATCCGCCGTGATCTTGATCCCAAGGAAGTTTAAAGTCCACTTCAAGGCCTTTGTTCATCAGCTTTGTGGCCAGTATTACAGGAATTGCGAAGGAGGTGTGTCCGTCTTTGGCTCCATGGCGAATTCTCCAGTATTTAACTACCGTTGCGTTAGGATCATCGATATACTCCATAGGATTCATCATCTTCACTATCCTTTCGTCTGCCAGAAGCGGTGTTTCCACCCGGCTAAAGGTGTAGCTGTATTGGGTGAAGTGTTTGGTGGCATGGTCTTCATCGCCAAAAAGGTCGTTTTCCCAGGAGCTTGCAGTTAAGTTATCGAAGGCTGGTGCTGGCTTCATTCTTATAGTGTATTCCTCGACGCACCTTTCAAAGTCTATAGCCGTGACCTTCCCGCCACTTATCGTTAGCCATGTAAAGCTTGATAAATCTTCTCCCTCATCTAAGGCTTCCTGGAAGGCTTTTATTAACCATGTTTTAACATATTCCTTGAAGGAACCGCTACCATCATCGTTCAGAGTTAGAGGACTTCCCGTTTGGGGGTCCCTGAGCCCCAAGCTGTTAACATAGTAGGGGAAAAAGAGCTTGAGCGCGTCAGACACATCTTTCTCCACGGTGCCTGGTGGAATCTCACAGGTTAGTACATGATTAAACTGCCATTCGTAAGCTGTGTCTGAGTTATCAAGGTTCGTGATGGGACAGTAGGGAGCAGCTGCATATATGTGGTCTTTGGCATTAGCCGCTCCTATTTCTTCAAGATACGGTTCATAGTCAGGGTGATTTCCAGTTGCTCCAAGAAGGGCTGTAACCGCTCCGCCCGCGCTTACCCCCGTGGCAATAATCTTTTCAGCATTTCCCGGCATCCTGCTATCGTTATAGCGCAGGTAACGGACCGCAGCCTTAAGATCGACGATCACAGCGGGAGCTTTCCCTATATACTTTCCACTTTGGTCTTGGAGCGTGCGGCCTCTTGCACCGGGAGATACTACTACAAATCCTTTGGATAAAGCCAAAAGCATGGATTTCGTCCTATCGCTTGTATCGTTAGGGTCAAGAGAAATGGGTTTGGCGGGCATATACCCTCCTACACCGTTGATGAAATAGATGGGAGCTGTTTCGGCTGTGTAGCCGTTAATGGACTTTCCCTCGAAGTATTCAACAGGAATGTAGATGTTCATAACCTGGTAGTTTACGAGCTGACCATCCTCGTATGCGTAAACGGGATTTGCTACATAAGGGACGTTTTCATAGGCGCGATATTGTATGGTTTGTCCATCTACGGTTGCTTCTACTACGGTATAACCTGTGGTGGGGTCAAAGTCCAAGGAAATTCCATAGGCTATGGAAGAAAGAATAAGCGTGACGAGCGTGGCGAATAGAACAATACCAACCTTCCGCACCTTCATGTTAAACTACCCCCTTTCTTTGATAAGAATATCAAAACAATAATGTTCACTTATATTATACATATTATGTTTCCTATTGTCTATTAGTTTTGTATGAAATCTTTTGGGGAAGATAATCGCAGAAATATTGTGAGTATTATTTTGCTAGTAATATTGTAATATTTCGTTAACATCGTTTTTGACGTTAATGTTTTTTGCCTACGTGGGGGTTTATTTGCCACGGGAAAGATGGTGAAGAGGGGTAATTGAGAGGATAATTAAAAGGGGCTGGGGAAAACCAGCCCCTTTTTTAAGCCTCCTTCCTTGTTATTACGGAGACTAATATAAATAAGAATAATGATAATAATGCTGAGTAGATTTCAGCGGGCATTCCAAGGAATTGGGCTCCCGTTACTATTCCATAGAGGGCAAGGGCGGCCCCCCCGACCAAGGATGTGATT
>LGFB01000146.1 GCA_001508835.1 bacterium 42_11 | reverse complement strand
CGATATAGATAACTTTAAGGAGATAAATGATAGATATGGGCATATTTTTGGTGACGATGTATTAAAGAAAATAACGGAGATAATTAAAAGTAATTTGTCTAGTGGGGACTTGCTTTATCGTTATGGTGGAGACGAGTTCTGTATATTGATGCCTGGAAAGAAGATAGACGAGGCGTTAGATGTTATGGAGAGAGTGTATTCTATCTTAGATAGAGTATACTTCCCTACCCCGAAAGGGGATCGTATAAAGGTTACCCTAAGTTCTGGTTTGGCCGAGGCGAGGAAGAAAGATACCCCACGCGAGCTTCTTTTAAGGGCTGACGAGGCCTTGTATCTTGCAAAAAGCAATAGAAAGGGGAGTATAAAAACGGAAAGGGACCTTAAGGCACCCATCGTTGCGAAGCTCGTGGAGTAAAATGGAGCATGGTCTTTGATAGTAGTTTAGTTTGCCTTGTTTTAAAAGAAATCAATTCTCGTCTTATTGACAAAGTTGTTAAGGATATTAAAGAGGCAGAAGAGGGTTTTTCCTTAGAGTTTGGAAAAGGCCTTTTTTTGAATTTTAGCTTAGAGAAAAGGAATTTTTGTTCCTTCATGTGGGATGTTCCCCTTTTTCCTCTGAAGGGGGTTGATTCTCCTTTTACCCTTCTTCTTAAGAAGCACCTTATAGGTAAAACCTTTGTCGGAGGATATCAGCTCGATTTTGATAGAATCATTGCTTTAGACTTCGAGGTAGTATATCCTGGTAAATTGGTTGAGAGGAAGAGGCTTTTTGTAGAGTTTATTCCTGCCAAATTGAATATGATTTTGGTTGGTAGCGGTAGGGAGATTATATGTAGCTGGAGAAAACTCCTCCACTGTAATAGTAACTTTTACCTGCCACCTTATTCTAATAAGGTAAATCCTCTTTTATATAATCAGTTTAACCCCTTTCTGTTTGAGAACAACCTATATCAGGGATTGAGTAAAAATCTTTTGTCTTATGTGAAGTCTTTTTCTTCAATAGAGTCAGGATGGAATAGTTGGCTTAATAGCCTGATGAGGGAGGATATAAAACCAACTTTATTTATTTCAAGAGAAGGGGTTCCTCTTGACTTTTGGTTTTTGGACTATAGCTTTACAGATGCTTACCGTAAGAAATACTTTAATGGGGTTTCTGATTTAATGGGCTACTTCTTAGTAGAAAAGAAAAGGATTGAAAGGGATATAGAAGAAAGGATAAGAAGAAATAAGGAAATCGAGGATAGGAGAAGCTATCTACTTAAAAAAAGAGAAAAACTTCGTGAGACCATATCGAGGGAGGGAGAGATAAGGAGGCTAGAGCTTATTGGGGAGATGATATTTGCCAACTTGTCTTCTATCCCTGATAAGGCGAGCAGGATAAAGCTTTCTAATCCTTATACAGGTGAGTTAGAGGATGTAGAACTTGACCCCTCTTTGACTCCCGCATTGAATGCCCAGCGTTATTTTAAGGAGGCTGCCAAGCTTAGAAGGGGTATCGAGAAGGCAAAGTATGAGCTTAATAAAGTCGAGGAGGAGCTTGCCAAGTTGAGCGCGGTTAATATCTCACCTTTGCCGGATAGGGAAGGTATGGAAAAAAGGGAAGAAAAGAGCGAAAAGCGAGATGGAAAGGCTTTTAGAGAATTCGAGTATAAAGGCTGGGTGATATTAGTTGGAAAGGGTGCATCTTCAAATGAAGAGCTGACCTTTAGGATATCATCAGATGACGATATCTGGTTACATGTTAAAGGCTCTCCGGGTAGCCATGTAGTGATTAGAAACCCTCTTAAACAAGAAGTACCGCTGGATGTTTTAGAGTTTGCTGCTTCATTAGCTGCTTATTACAGTAAGGCAAAAATGAATACAAAGGTTCCCGTTGATTACACTTTAGTCAAATATGTGAAGAGACATCCTGCAGGTAAAAGGGGAGCCGTTCTAATAAGCAATCAGAGGACTATTTGGGTAAGGCCAAGGAGCGGAGAAATTTTTTAAGGTCTTCGGGCAGGGGAGATACGAAGATAAGTTTTTCTTTAGTTCTAGGATGTCTAAAGGATAGATAGTAAGCATGCAAAAATTGCCGTTCTAGTCCCTCTACCTTGCCTTCCCCGTAAGTTTTATCTCCCGCAATGGGATAGCCCCCATAAGAAAAATGCACCCTTATCTGATGGGTCCTTCCTGTTTTTATTTCTGCTTCTACAAGGGTAAAATCTTTGTATCTTCTTAATACCCTAAAAAGGGTAAGGGCTTCTTTGCCTCCAAGGGTGACCTTCATCTTTTTTCGGTCAAAGGGATCCCTTCCTATGGGTAAATCGATTATCCCTTCATCAAGGGGTAAATTTCCAACAAGAAGGGCAAGGTACTTTTTTTGGGTTTTTCTTTCAGCGAACTCCTTGCTAAGCTCATTGAGAGCTAACGGACTTTTAGCTATTACCATTAGGCCAGAGGTATCTTTGTCCAGCCTGTGTATTATTCCAGGTCTTTCAGAAGAGAAAGATGGTAGTTCCTTATACCTACTTAATAAGGCGTTTACTACGGTGTTTTCTTCACATCCAGGCGCAGGGTGAACTGCCATTCCCGGGGGTTTATCGATAACGAGTAAATCGCCATCTTCGTATATTATCTTGAGAGAAATATCTTGTGGTTTGGGAACCTTTTCAGGATGGCGAAGCTCTTCTATTTCTATTTCTATTTCATCTTCCGCCTTAACCTTATAACTGGGCTCGATAACTCTTCCTTCGATTTTTATCTTTCCCTCTTCTATGAGTTTTTTGATAAAGGATCTTGATAGCTCTGGAAGTTTTTCTGCGAGGAACTTGTCTAATCTCATCCCCGCTTCTTGATTATTAACTTTGATGATCATCATTTTTTAGCATGCTCAGTATTAAAAGAATCAACCCTCCCGTAATGAAAGTGTCGGCTAAGTTAAACGTGGGCCACTTGTAGAAGCTTATAAAATCTATAACCTTTCCATTTAAGAGTCTATCTATTAGGTTGCCTAGAGCACCGCCTGTTATCATTGCTCTTCCTAACTTATATCTTTGCGATCTCGTTTGAAATAAGTATAAACTTGTAATTAATATTGCAGTTAGTGCGATCCATGGAAGCTTCCCATCAAACAGTTTAACTCCAAAGGCAGACCCTTCATTGAATGTGAGCTTAAGCTTAAAAAAGGGGGGGAGAAGTGGATATGCTCCCCCCTTTAAATTTCTAAGAGCCCATATTTTAGAAATCCTATCTAATACTATACAGGTAAAGAGTATCCCAATTTCTTTAGTACTGAAGCGCATCTCGGGCATGTCGCCGGATATTTTTCATCTTTTCCTGTGTCGGGATGAAATTGCCAGCATCTTTCGCATTTTTCCCCTTCAGCTTTCAAAACCTTTACTTCGGTTCCGAGATCTTCCTCATCCTTGTAGTCAAAATCGCTTAAATTCTGATTGCTCACTTCTACTTGAGATACTATGAATATGTCTGCTAACTCTTTAGCGGAGAAGTGATTTCTTATCTCTTCATCGGTAATATATATCTTAACCTTTGCTTCAAGTGAGGAGCCTATAAAGTCCCTTTGGCGAGCCAGCTCTATCGCTTTGTTCACTGCCTTTCTTATTTTTATTACTTTATCCCATCTTTTTTCAAGCTCCTCGCTCATAAATTGCTCGTTTATTTCTGGCCAGTCGCTAAGGTGAACGCTGATTTCTCGTGTTTCAGCTTCGGGAAGGTTTTGCCATATTTCTTCTGCAGTAAAGGCAAGTAGGGGAGCTAATAATTTAGACAGGGCTAATATTATCTGGAACAGTACCGTTTGGGCGCTTCTTCTTTCCTTTGAGTCTGGAGGCATTACGTATAACCTGTCCTTTAGAATGTCGAGGTAGAAGGAGCTCATATCGAGCACGCAAAAATCGTGTATGTAATGATATGGCAGGTGAAACTCATAGTGATCATAGCCCCA
>LGFB01000145.1 GCA_001508835.1 bacterium 42_11 | reverse complement strand
AAGCTGCTTTACGCAATGTTAAAGAGCTTGAGGTAGACTTTTCCTTCTGGTATAGGCTCCTTAATACGGATGAAAGAAGAATTTTCCTTTTTAGCAGGTTCGACTATCAGAGTGGAGAGTTAAGGCCATCAATTGGTATAGAGTACAGATTTTAACTTTCGAAGAATACTTTATACCCTTTTATGGCAGAGAATAAGTCTACCTTACTAGATATTTCAAAGGGAGAATGCATGCTAAGTAGAGGTGGTCCACAATCCACCACTTCTATGCCAAGCCTTGCGAGGAATTTTGCTACGGTTCCACCTCCTCCTCCATCAACTTTTCCAAGTTCTGCGGCTTGCCAGGGGACGTTGTTTTCGTTGAACAACCTTCTTATCCATGCGGTATATTCCGCATCAGCTTCACTTCCACCAGCTTTTCCCTTAACTCCTGTAAATCTTGATATGGCTATGCCGTAACTTAAAAAGGCAGCATTTTTGATTTCATGCACTTCTTCAAAGAGAGGGTTTACAGCTGCATGTACATCTGCGGATATAGCTTTGCTGTTCCAAAGCGTGTCTTCTATGGCGATATTCGAGGAATTTCCTTCCCACTCTTCTAAGAGTTCTATTATCCATCTTCTTAGGATGTTCGAGTCCAAGCCACTTATTCCAACGCTTCCTATTTCCTCCTTATCAGCCAGTATAAGCAGTATAGCATGTTTGGGGTTTTCCGCTCTTAGGAAGGCTTCCATACCTGCGAAGGCACAAATTCTGTCATCTTGACCGTAGCCTCCTACCATGCTTTTGTCAAAACCAATATCTTGAGCTTCGTAAGCTGGCACAGCTTCAATATCGGAGCTGACGAAGTCCTCCTCTTCTATTCCATACCTTTCTTTTAAAATTTCCAAAATTTTTGCTTTAACCTTTTCTTTTTCTTCTCCTTCCTTTTTTTCTTCCTCGATGGGGGAATTACCCACTACAATGTCAAGTTTCTCTCCCTCTATGAATTCTGAAGCTTTCTTTTCCATTTGCTTCGAGGCGAGGTGGGGGAGAAGGTCGGGAATTACAAAAACTGGGTCTCCTTTCTCTTCCCCTATCTTCCATTCTATGATTTCTCCGCTTTCTTTTACTATCTTACCGTGAAGCGAAAGTGGTATGTTTAGCCACTGGTATTTTTTAATGCCTCCGTAGTAGTGGGTCTCAAAGAGGGCAATACTGTGCTTTTCGTACAGAGGATGTACCTTAAGATCTATCCTCGGGGTGTCTACATGAGCTGCTATTATTCTTAACCCTTCCCTTAAAGGAAGGCTGCCTTTGATAGCGACGGCTATTATTTTTTCTTTAAGCTTAAATATTTTATGGGCTTTCGTTTGAAGAAGATTCTCTGCGTATCTTATAGTTTCCCACTCCGTTTTAACCTTGCTTAAAAAATCTTTGTATTTTTCTCCGATTTTCTGAGTTTCTTCTATTTCTGCTGAAGTTAGTTTTTCCCAAGCACTTTTTTTCTTCATTTTCCGACCTCCTTTATTTGAGTTTCCTCTATTTTAAACTGTGAGATAATTTCCTTTATAGAGGTAGATATCTCTTTCAACTCTGAAGCCGCTGAAGCTACTTCCTCACTTGATGCAGTAATTTCCTCTGCGCTGGCTGAAACATCTTCTATAGCTTGTGAGTTTTCCTCCGCTTTCAGGTTCACTTCATTTATCGTTTTGACAACCTTTTTGGAGGTTTCGACTTCTCTGAATATAATCTCTTCAAGCTCATCGATGAATTTTTTGGTTTCGTTTACAGCGGAAATAATGGCTTCTACAGCAGAGCTCGCTTCTGTTGCAAGGCTTGCTCCTCTCTCCACTGCTTCACTGCTTTTTCTCATTTTCTCTACTGCGAATTCCGTATCCTCTCTGATTTCATTTATCAGGTTTGAGATTTGCATGGCAGCCTGTCCAGATGCTTCTGCGAGTTTTCTGACTTCCTCAGCTACTACGGCGAATCCACGACCCGCTTCTCCAGCTCTAGCAGCTTCTATCGCAGCATTTAAGGCTAGTAGATTTGTTTGTTCAGCTATATTAGTTATTAGGTCTACTATTTTATTAATTTCCCTTGATCTTTCTCCAAGCTTTTTAACAGCTTCAGCGGTTGAAAGAACTTCGTTTCTGATCTCGTTCATGCTTTCAATTAAATGTTGTGAGGCTTCCTTTATTTTGATTGAAGCATTTTCAGCCTTATCGGAAGCTTCTCTCGTAATTTTTGCATTTTGGTAAGCTGATTCTACCGTGTGGGCGAGCTCACTTAATGTTTCTGAGGCTTGGTGTAGCTCCTCGGTTTGCTTTTTTGTGTTTTCGGTTATTTCTACTATTCTTCCAGAAGTGGTAGAAAGGGCTTTTGCCGTTTCATCACAAATATTTAAAAGTATGGAAGAGGATTCGTCAAGCCTTAAACTTCTTTTTGTAAGGTTACTAATAACGTCTTTTAGGGACTTCATCATAGAATCCAGACTTTCGCAAAGTTCTCCTACCTCGTCTTTAGTTAGTTTTGGTATGGAAAATGAAAGGTCACCCGAAGCCGCTCTTTGTGCTAAAGCCATAAGTCTTCTTATCGGGTTTACTATACTGTTTCCAATAATGAATCCTATTATGAGGAATACAAGGGATATTATCCCCCCTACGAGGAGGGATTTTCTTTGAAGGTATGAGATTGGGGATAATATTTCTTCTATGTTTACACCGGTTGCTATTCCCATTTTTAGGTTATCTCTTTCTATATAGTTTATTGCTACAAACTTTTCTTTGCCTTGGAAGAGGTATCTGCTGATCTTCTTTTTATTTAACAGGTCCCGCTCGAGCTCCTTTAAGTCAAGGCTTTGTAGTGTTTTCCCTATGTTTTCTGGGGTAGGGTGATAAATTAGAGTCTGGTTGTTCAAATTTACTATATAAGGATAAGCACTACTGAAACCAGTATTTTTCTTTAACTCCTCCTCGAGGCTTTTAGTTAGCTTAGATATGCTTGAGAACCTTAAAACTCCAATTAAGATACCGAAAGTTTGAACAGGGTAAGATAGGGCTATTCCGAATCTTTCGTTTTCTATGTTCAGGTCTATTAAATCGCTTAAAAAAGGTTTGCCTTCTTTTGCTGAGGCTATTGCCTTTTCAAGGAACCCTTTGGGTATGTTGATGTTTTCGTTAACCGTTGCTATCAGATTTCCATTCATGTTGTAGAGCTTAAAGTCTATAAAGTTTGGGTCTTCCCTTAAAATTCTTTCCATCTCTCCTATTGCGCCTTCGCCCATATTTAAAGAAATAGCTGTTAGAAAAGAACTCCTTCCGCTATATTCTTTTATGCTTTTTAATTTTTCTTCAATGAAAGAGGAGATTTTATCTGATATGAATTCTCCCATGATTCCAAAGAACTTCATGCTTAATTCTTCGATGGTTTTCCCTCCGGAATTTACGCTCATATAGGTGGAAATAGTAAGGGGCACAAGAACACTAATGAGGATGAGGATCGCCAACTTTAGGCGTAGTGAAACCCTCAATTAGAGTCACCCCCCTTTAGTTGATTGAGTCCCTAAAACATTATATCATATAAGTGTGATTTGTGGAAATAGTATGAGAAGTATGGCTCCGATAATAAGTGCTATAAAAAATGGGGTGACTCCTTTAAATATCACTTCCATGGGTATTTCTGGGAAAATTCCCTTTATTACATAAGCGTTTATACCTACAGGAGGGGTTATTACTCCTATTTGGGTAACAAGGACTACTACTACTCCAAACCAGACGGGGTCGAACCCCAGTTTTATCACAACGGGGTAAAATGTTGGAATTGTTAATAGTATAAGAGCTAAAGCGTCTATGAAACAACCTCCTATTATATAAACTAAGATGATAAATGCTATAGCTAATGTGGGATGCTTTTCGAAGCTGAGAAGCCACCATTGTAAAATCTGGGGAAACTTGGTTATAGCCAAAAAGTGTCCGAAGACCGTTGCACCT
>LGFB01000144.1 GCA_001508835.1 bacterium 42_11 | reverse complement strand
GTATTCTTTGAAGGGTAAGGAGAGGGCTAAGGAGTTTGATATAAAGGTGATAGCCCAGAAGTGGAAAAAGGTGCTGGAGGGATGCTTGTAATGGTAAAACTTGAAGAATTACTTTCGGGAAGCGAGAGATTATGTGTGGTAGGGCTTGGGTATGTGGGTCTACCTTTGGCAGTGGAGTTTGCAAAGCATTTTAATGTGATTGGTTTCGATATTAGTGAAAAAAGGATAAAGGAGCTGAAAATGGGTATAGATAGCTCCCTTGAGGTGAGCGAGGAGGAGCTAAAAAAAGCGAAGATAGAGTTCTCTTCCGACCCTGAGGTTATAAGAAAATGCAAGTTTATTATAGTAGCTGTGCCAACGCCGGTTGATAAACTTAAGAATCCAGACCTTGCTTTTCTGAAAGATGCTTCTTTAATTGTAGGAAGAAATTTACAGAGGGGAAGCGTCGTTGTCTATGAATCTACGGTGTTTCCCGGGGCAACGGAGGAAATATGTGTCCCCATTTTGGAGAGCTAAAGCGGTTTGACTTGGAAGGAGGATTTTTGGGTAGGATATTCACCCGAGAGGATTAACCCCGGAGATAGGGAACACCGCTTAAACACCGTGGTTAAAATCGTGGCAGGTGATACTCGGGAAAGCCTGGAGCTGATTTCCAATGTTTATTCCAAAGTTTGTCAAGCGGGGATATACAAAGCGAGGAATATAAAGACCGCAGAGGCAGCTAAGGTAATAGAGAATATACAGAGGGATATAAACATTGCTTTGATAAATGAATTGGCATTGATTTTTCACAGGTTAAACTTGGATACCAAGGAAGTTCTTGAGGCGGCAGGGACCAAATGGAACTTCATTACCTTTGAACCGGGGTTAGTCGGGGGACATTGCATTCCTGTTGACCCTTACTACCTGGCCTATAAATCTTTGCAGGTTGGCCATGTGCCTGAGTTAATCTTAGCAGGGCGGAGGGTTAACGAGGGTATTCCTCGATATATAGCGCATGAATCTGTTAAGCTAATTATTAAAAGCGGGAAACCTGTGAAAGATGCCAGGGTTCTCCTTTTGGGCGTTACCTTTAAGGAAAATGTTCCCGATGTGAGAAATAGTAAGGTTTTCGATATGATTGAGGAGCTACGGAATTATTCTATCAAAGTTTTTGCTTATGACCCGATAGCTAAAAAGGACGAGGTTAAAGGAGAATATGGTACAGATTTGATTGAAAGCATAGAAGACTTTATACCTTACGATGCCGTGATTTTGGCAGTAAGGCATCAAGACCTTTTAAAGAGGCTAAGCTTAAATTCTTTAAGAGAGCTTTTGACAGATCCACCAATTCTGATAGATGTAAAGGGCGTTTTTGAAAAAGATAAGGCTGAAGAGGCAGGCTTTATTTATTGGAGATTGTGAGAAGTCCGGTGCTTTGAAAAGTGTTTCTTTAGTATTAGGAAAGCAACAAGCCAGAAGCTTAAGATACCCTAAAATCTGATATAATGGAAAGGGATATTTTATTTTTCTATTCTCTGGAGGGGGAAAACAAAATGAAGGCGGAGCTTTTTGCGCTTCTAACGGCGGCTTGCTGGGGTATCGGAAGCTTCTTTGAAAAGAAGGGTTTGGCTTTAGGTAATATTCCTCCCTTTGTGGGTGCCGTTATGAGAACCTCTATTTCTCTTCTCATACTTCTTTTTCTTGCGTGGCCTAATATTCAAACCGCCTTTAAGGCAGGTTTAAAGCCTTTCTTACTGGTTGCCTTCGGTGGAGGGCTTCTTGCAGGTGCACTGGGCATAGCCATGTTTTATACCGCTCTGAAGACCGGGGACATAGGAAAGGTTCTTCCCATAGCTTTTACCTCTCCCCTTTTTGGTGTCCTTATCAGTCTTATTCTTGGGACAGAAAGCCTTTCCCTTAAAAACGTTGTGGGAATGGTTCTTACCATATCGGGTATAGTTGTCTTGACCATGAGATAGTCTTTAAAGAAGGAGGGTGGAGTATTGGCGAAGAAGATACTCATCGTTTGCAGAGGAAATACTTGCAGAAGTCCGATGGCGGAAGCCCTTTTAAAAAGAACCCTAAACTCTGATGAGGTTGAAATTTCTTCCGCAGGCTTAAGCGCTATCGATGGTATGGAGGCTTCTCGCTGGGCACAGGAGGTCATGCGTGAGAGGGGAATAGATATAAGCTCTCACAGGGCAAGAAGTTTAAGGGAAGAAGATGTGTTGGAAGCGGATTTGATTTTAACTATGAGTCTTTCTCAGAAAAGGGAAATTTTAGAAAGGTTTCCTCATGCGAGGGGTAAGGTTTTTCTTTTGAGTGAAGTCGTTTTTCCTGACCTGTCAAGGGATATAGAGGAATACGAGAGGGCTCTTGAAAGGCTTGAGGAGGAGAAAGAAAGGCTTTTAGCCTTCGAAAAGGATAGACTCGAGTTCTTGAAAAATAGGTATGAAGAGCTGAAGAGGGAGATGAACGATATAGAAAGGGAGATTGCCATAATCATGTCGCGCGTGGAAAACCAGCTTTCCCCGCAGATTTTCTATGTGCGTAAGCTTGAGGAAAAGATAGCACCCTACGAGATTCCAGATCCTTACGGAAAGGGAAAGGAAAGCTATGAGTTGGTAGCTCGGAAATTAGAAGAGCTTTTAAGCATACTTGCCAAAAGGCTTAAGGAGAAGTGGCTTGATGGCCGATAAATAATGGGGATGATGTTGGAATGAACATATATGAACAGTATAGGCAGACTCAGGTTCAAACCGCTAAACCGGAACAGCTTTTGCTTATGCTCTACGATGGAGCTATAGGCTTTCTTAAGAGAGCGAAGGTGGCTATTGAGGAAAGGAATATAGAGGAAGCTCACACCTTTCTTGTGAAAACACAGGACATAATAGTTGAGCTAATGGTTTCGCTAAACATGGAGGTAGGAGAATTAGCTTTAAACTTATTTAGGTTATACGAATATATGCATCACCGATTGGTGGAGGCAAATATTAACAAGGACACCAAACCGATTGATGAAGTTTTAAGAATGCTTCAAGATTTGAGAGACGCTTGGGATATGGCTATTAAGAAGATGAGAGAAGAAAAGGTAGAAACTCCCGCAACGAAACCCTTAAAGGGGGGACTTAATATTGCAGGATAAGGAAAGGCGGATAGTTGACATCCTTAAAAGGGAGCTTGAGCTTTACGATGTCCTTGAAAATCTTGTTAGGGAACAGGAGAAGAAAATAGAAGAATCCGATATAGAGGGTCTTCTTAAGATTATAAGTAAGAAGCAAACGGTCATATCTGAGCAGGATAAGCTTAATGAGGAGCTTGAGGAAATTCAGAGCGGGCTTTCTGGTGTCATAGAGCGTTCCCAAGACAAGAGAAAGTTATTGGATTTTCTTTCTGAGGATGTTAAGAGGGAAGTAGAGGGAATTTTGGACTCCTTGAAGAAAAAGATTTCAAGGATTCTCGAATCAGAAAGTAGGTCAAGGGAGAAGCTTTCTCTGGAGATTGAGAAGGTTAAAGAAGCCCTAAGGAGTGTCAGAGAGGGGAAGAGAGCCGTTGCAGAATATTATGGTTCCTCAAAGATTCAGGAGCCAAGATTTATAGATCAGCGCAAATGAAAAAGGTAGAAATTCTTTTTGCCTTTCTTTTAATTCTATTCCTTGTCTTTCCCTGTCTTGGAGCGACCGTTGATGAATCCAGGATGGGGAAAAAAATAGCTGAGGAAGTAGAGAAGGAATTTCCCCTCGTTAAAAACCCTGTGGATGTTTCTCGTGTGGAGTCTGTAGGGTATAGTCTTGCGCGTTTTTCTACTCGTCAGGATATAGAGTATAAATTCAAGGTCATAGCAAAGAAGGATATTAACGCCTTTTCTATACCTGGGGGATATGTCTACGTGTTCAAAGGCATGCTTGACTTTGTGAGAACCGATTCGGAGTTAGCGGCGGTTATAGCCCATGAAATAGCTCATATAGAGTATAGGCATGCTCTAAAACAGGTTGCTACCGCACG
>LGFB01000143.1 GCA_001508835.1 bacterium 42_11 | reverse complement strand
CTACGGAAGTAGATCCTGCTACTCCTCATCCTGTTATTGATCTCTTGCCTGAGCAAAGAAAGCTTAAAGATTTAGGGGGAACTATGAGATTGGGAAGTTACCCATGTAGGTTGCTAAGGGAAAGCAAATCATTTCTTGCATATGGTGAGGAACTCATCTATGAAAGGCATAGACATAGATATGAATTCAATAATGAATATAGAGAATTGTTATCTTCCAAAGGATTGAAGATTGTAGGAACTTCTCCTAATGGGAGCCTTGTGGAAATAGTAGAGCTTGATGAGCATCCTTGGTTTGTTGGTGTTCAATTTCATCCCGAGTTTAAATCAAGGCCCTATAGGCCCAATCCGTTGTTTAGGGAGTTCTTGAATGCTTGTATAAAACAGAGGGAGGGGAGACTATGAGAAAAATAGTGGTAATCTTTAGCATATTGACTTTTTGGGCACTATTTTGTTCGTTTTCGATCGTAGTTGCGCAGGAATCCTTTATAAGTGACCTTGTTAAAGTGGAGAGTATTGTATACGGTGAACCGCAAAGCGGTGCTGTGCTGGAAAGATTGAATAAAATAGAGAACCTACTTTTCGGTAGAACGTTACCGGGAACTGTGGCAGAAAGGCAAAAAAGGCTTGTGGAGTTTGTTCTTAATGGAATGGAAGGGGATTATCCTTTAACTTTTAAGATATCTTCCTTGGAGTGGCTAGTTTTGCAGGAAGTTACTTCTGGACCTTTAGCCAATAGAATAGATAAACTTGAAGAGTTGATTTTAGGAGAACGGAGAGCGGATAAGCCTGTAGCTTGGAGAGTTGAGAATTTGATGAAACTATGTGTTCCTACAGGTGAAATAAAAATGGAAGATGTAGAGTTGCCCAAGGGACAGCTAATCAAGGTTTCTCTTTTGACCCCTATGGATTCGAGGAATAATAAACCTAAGGACGAGGTTAAGTTCAGGGTAGTTGAGGATTTGGTTTTTGAGAATGTGCTTGTGATTCCAAGGGGAGCCATAGGTGTTGGTGAAATTGTTAAGGTGGAAAGAGCTGGTGCTTTTGGAAAGACTGGGAAGATAGAGGTAAGGTTCAAATATGTAGAAAGTATAGCAGGCCAAAAGATACCTGTTTATGTTGGGGAGCGTGCGGCTGAAGAGACCAAGAAAGAAGTTGAAAGCAGAGCATGGGCAGCGATAACAAGCTTCGTAGGGTTAGGTGTTTTTGGCCCTGTCGGGTTAGTTGCAGGAGCTTTCGTTCATGGCGCAGAAGCTAAAATTCCCGCGGGTACTAAGTTTTACTTGGAAGTTAGCGAAGATGTAAGCGTTAAGGGATTAGCTACAAGTTTTCTTAAAGAAGAAGGCAAGGAGCCTTCGGAGGTAGAGAAAGAAGGTGGAGAAGAGACAAAGGTTGAAAAAGAAAGTCAGCCCTAAAAGTAGTTATGTTTTTCTGTTTTTCCTTTTATGTTTTTTGATAAGTGTTCATCTTTCCGATGCTTGCGCTCAAGTAGGAGATAGTAGTGCCGTTGAGCTTAAAAAAAACTTTGTCGAGTTGATGAATCGTTGGGTTGCTTTTAGGTGGGGGCTAAACTGTATAGTTTATGTCTTGTATTATGATTCTTCTATATTAGATCCTTGGATAGAGCTGAATGCTAAATTGAATGGATGGGATGATGTAGAGAAAGAGGAGTTCAAGAAGAGCGTTATGGAAGCTCTTAAAGTGGGGAAGTATTCGGCTTTTTTGGTTACCATTGAGAACTTAGGTAAAGAACCCATATCTTTGTCCCCTTTTTCTGATAAAGTTTTTCTGGAAGACTCAAAAGGTAGGAAATACAAGGTTTCAAGTTACGAATCTCAGTTAGATTCTCCGATAACTGGTAAAGTTCAGGGATTGGTTTTCTTTCCGTTGCTTTCTGATGACGCTAGTAGGATAACTTTTAAAATGTTAGGTTTACCAGATGGGGAAGCCTCACTTTCATGGGAGTTGAAAAAGAAAGAAGCGGTAAAAGCGGTCAAGGAGGAGAAAAAAGAACTCACATGGGAACAAATTATGGCCAGTACTCCGAAAGGCAAGAAAGAAAATAAGGCAAAAAAAGAAAAGATAGAGGTTAAGGTTGTTAAGCCCAGCACCAAAGTAAAGACACCCCCAAAGCCAAACCTTCCTGAATTACCGAAATCGAAAAAGGCTTATCCACCCCAAGGGGGAAAGAGTAGTAAAGTTTTAGAACAACCCGTGTCTAACTCTACCCCGAAGATTGAGATAAATACTGATAATAAGGCGATCGTTAATGAGTTAGGGAAAAAGAAAACGGCTTCACAGATTGTTGTAGAGTTTTTAGAAGCTTGGAAATTAAAAGAGTATGAGAGGATGTATTCTATGTTAGCTTCTCCCACTCGTGAGAAAATGTCTTTAGATGAATTTAAGAAGTTGGTTGAAGAAAAACTGCCGGGTTGGCTTAAAAGCGGCGATTGGAAGATGTTACCCTCGAAAGAGAAAGACGGAGAAGCTCGTGTTAGCCTTATTTCTACCATAAAGCTCGGCTTTATAAGGTTATTGGAGAGTTACACCTTTGCCTTAACTTTAGAAAAGGAAGGGTGGAAGGTTAAATTTTAGGATCCAAAAAAAATTTTGTTATAATTATAATAGTTTTTTCTGGAGTTTTTGTAAGTTACCTTTTGATGCTTTCAATGGATATAAGGGAAAATCGTGTTGAAAATTTTGATGACGATACACAATTTACGATAGAGGATGTAAATTTTTTTGAATCAATGGGGAAAGACGAGACTTTAGCTATATCTGCCAAGAAAGTTGTTAGGACTGAAAACGTTATAGATGGAGAAAAGATATTCTTGGAATTGAGAAAGGGTGATAGTGCTCTTTTAGGAGTTACAGGAAGACGTGGTACTTATTACTTTGATAAGTTAGAGGCCATACTTGAGGGGAACGTTCGTGGAAAATTTGGTGATCTCGAGTGGGAAGCACTTCGCATGCATTGGTATGTCAAGCTTGGTGAAATTGTTTCGGAGGAAGGAGTCAGGTTTACTTTTAAAGATGGGGTTGGTAAATCGTCTAAGATGGTCATACGTCCAACTGAGGGGGTTGTGGAGTTTGTTGGAAGGGTGGAAATCAGTGTTCTTGAAAATAAGTAAAAAGAGTCTTTTTTTGCTGTTTCTTGGTTTTATGGTTATTCCACTTCCATCCTATTGCGAAGAAGTGGCGGAAATAGAAGCTGTTAGCTTGATTTATATTCCTGAGGAGCATAAAGTTGTAGGAGAAGGTGACGTTTGCATAAAGCATAGGGATTTTAATATACGCGCTGATAAAGTTATTTATTTAGTGGAGGAAGGAGAAATTTTTGCAGAAGCTGTATTAGGTAGGAAAGTTGAGATATCTCGTAATGGGTATAAACTTTATGGTGATAGCCTTTATTATAATCTTTTTGAAAATAAGGGTTTTATGACAGGGGCTGAGTCCAGCGCAAATGGTGTAAATCTAAAAGGCGATAGGTTAGAATTTTATATGACTGATGAAGTTCCTCCTAAAAAGTTTCTCTTTTTTAGGAGTTCCCCCAAAAAGTTAAAAAAGCCAGCTTTTGAGTTTTCCATGGTTAATGGAAGGTTTACTACCTGTAAACTTTATCGACCTTCATACTATGTAATAGGTTCGAAGATAATTCTCTACCCTGATAGAAGTATTAGGATTGTAAAGCCTACTATATTTATTGGAGAAGAAAGGTTTTTAACTTTTCCGTTTGATTATACTTTCAGTATCGAGCGTAGAGAGTTCTCCTTCGTTGCTCCTGTTTTAGGCTTCACTTCTACCCTTGGATGGTATGGGGGTTTTTCTTTCAGGAATGCCTCAACCGATTTTCCTTTTAGTATAACTTTACTTTATTCTGAAAAGCAAGATCTTGTGGGGAAAGCGAGTGGAGGTTTTGGCCTCTATGATAACTGGCGCTTTTATTTTGACTTGGAGAGATCAGAGGAGTGGCAAGATGAAAAACTTAAGTGGAGGACGTTATTGAGGCT
>LGFB01000142.1 GCA_001508835.1 bacterium 42_11 | reverse complement strand
TGTCAGCATCGGCTCCCAAACCCAGATGACCCTTGTTCTTCATTCCTAATATCTTTGCAGGAGCAGCGCTAAGCATGGTTATCATCTCCGAAAGGGAAAATTCTTTATCGATCGTATGAAGATGTATCCTCTTTTTGACCTTTGGAGGAAGCTTTTCTATTATCTCTTTTCTAGCTTCGAAACTTGTCAGCCACTTTATAACCTCAGGATAGAAATAGAAAGGCCCCCCGTTTGGATGGTCCGTGGTCATAACGATCTTCCATGGCCCCAAAAGCAAAGCAAGCTCCAATCCAACAGCCCATTGAACAGCGTTCACGATGTTACTCATCCTATACCTATAAGGAACGATACCGCCCCCCGTTTCCAACTCTATATCGGCACTTGACCATTTACCTCCTACGAGCTTAAAAAGGGTAAACTCCCAAGGAGTATCAGCCGTCATCGTTGTAGTTTCTTCAAATATGACCTGTCCCATATCTGCCGTTATACCCTCACATTCGGATAAGGCCTCGGCAACCTTCACAGATTCCGACCTAAATGTAGACCAGCCATCACCGCCATAAGAGAAAAATTGGAGATGTGTTAGGTGGATTCTATTGTCCTTAAAGGCTTTAATAGTTTCAAGAGCTGCCTTGTAGTTTCCTGGTATCCCCAAATTATAGGTATGGAGATGAACAGGATGAGGCAACCTAAATTCTTCAACAACTTCATTTAAGAGGTCAACTACCGCTTTAGGTTTTATCCCCCAAGGAGTCTCCTCATGAAGGGAGTTAAAAACTTTCCCCCATTTCCAACTATCAGTTCCACCGGGATTAACCACTTTTATGGCATACCCTCCTGCAGATTTAAGCAACCACGCTGCAAACAGCTTTGCTGCCTTTCTATCTCCCTTCTTCATCAAATAATACAGGATATTATTATTGCCCATAAGAACATAAACACCTTTATCAATCACAGGCATATCTTCAAGTTCTTCAAAAGCATGCCTTGCCTTAAGTGGAGGAACAGCGGGATCCATAACAGTTCCATAACCAAGGAGAAGATATCTATAGGCAGTTACGAAAGTAGTAGGAATAGAAAAACCACAACCAGAACGAAGATTGGCTCTTCTAAAAAAGGGATCTCGTATATGATCTTCGGGACGCATCAATCTAGCGCTATTCACCTTTGGACCAGCTATATGGCTGTGGATATCAATATTGGCTGGAGCAACAATTTTGCCTGTCGCATCTATGGTAATAGGGTTCTCCCCTTCTTCTATCTTTTCCACAATTTTTCCATCCTTTATGAAAATGTCCTGCACCCTTCCATCAATTTTATTCAGAGGATCATAGACTTTTCCGTTCTTTATAACAAGGCTCCTTTTATCCATCTTCTATACCCCCTTAATTCCCCTTATTATAAGATCAAGGACTTCTTCATCTGATGGATACTCTGAATCAAGGATTTTCTTCATTCTCAAAGGGACCCCATCCATTCTATAGGCCGTACCTTCAACTTCTATTCCCACTTTCGCGGTAGGTATAACCACCCTTGCCACCTTAGCGGTCAAGCTCATTTTAGGATCTATTGCTATAATAGGAATCTCCAAGAGATTTTTTACCGATTCGCGAGGAAAGTTAGCTACAGGATCAGATGCTATTACCAAAGCAGCATCTACCTCTTTCCTCCTTAACAAGTCAACTGCAGAAAACTCTCCAGGACTGTACCGAGGATAACCAAGAGAGAAATTAACGGCTATTGGAAAACCCGTTTGCCAAACCAGGCTCATCCCAGCACCGTTAACGTTATAATGTCCCCTCATTGCGACAACAGACCAACGAGTATATGAATTAAGTTCTATCGCAAGGGAAATAGCAGCTTCAACGTTGTGGTACTTTCCTCTCGTCATGGTCAGCCCCATACCAACAAAGATGACGCCATATTTAGCTGAAAGCATTAGTTGAAGTAACTCTTTTAAGGTAGTAATATTAACACCGCTTATTTCGTCCTTCTCTATCTTTCCTCCTCTTAACATATAACGTAAAGCATTCAAAACCTCATAATCCCCACCAGGCTTAACCTGAACGAAGAGGTCAGCAGCCCTACTTGAAGGAGTAGGTCTAACGTCAACAACCACGAGTTTTCTTCCCCTTCTTCCATCGGGCAGAAACATTCCCTTAGGTATTAAAGAATACCTTTCGTAATGCCTCTGGTGGGCCTCTAAAGGATTGGATCCCCAAAACACAACCATATCCGCTCTATTTTTAACTTCTCCCAAACTACAAGTAGGTATACCGGTTTGGTGAACCGCAAGCGAAGTAGGACCGTGACAGATAGAAGCCGTCTGGTCTATCGAAGCGCCTATAAGATCTGCCAACTCAATAGCCTTTCTCTGAGCCTCGATCGATGTCGAGCTTAAGCCGTATATTAAAACATGCTTCTTATCCTTCAAAATCTCTATTGCCTTAGTAATTGCCTCCTTTAAAGAAACCCTACTCCCATCTATGGAAGGAAAAGAAAGGTCCTCTTTATGCTTTAGAAAAAGCGACCTACCTATACTACAGGCTTTTTCCACTCCCTGTATGCTTCCATCTTCGACTTCAACCACGATATCGTCACATAAGCAACCACAAAAAGGGCAAACCACGTTTTCAAATCTCAATCTTTTTCACCTCTTCCAAAATTCTCTTCCAATCCCAAACCTCTTCATTAACCGGATATATATATAACCTTAACCCCTTAAGGTCCGGCATTCCTATCCCATGGGTATCAGCAGAGGTAAGCATGTTCGCCCAAGGGCCATAAGGCATAAAAGCAATACGTTCAGGCAAGTCCCCCTTAAGCACCCTAACAACTACTTTACCAAAATCGGTTACTAAAAGAACACTATCTCCTTCGTTTACACCCAAATCTTTCATATCTTTTTCATTAAGAAAAACAACCCCTACCTCCTTTTTATAAACTTCAGATGTCTTGCCATCATGAAGGGTTATCCCTTGCTTTATAGTTCTTCCTGTGATCAGACAGAACTCTTTCACTTACCTATCCCCCTTTCATAAAGCCACAGCTTTTCCTTCAAAAGGTTTTCCAGTGCCTCATCCTCCGTCAATCCATAGGCAAAGATGGAACATACCGGTCTTCCCCTAGGAACAACCTCTTCGCTTCGCGTAATATCTCTGAAGCCTTTTTCCCACATCTTTTCACAGTTAAACCCGGTAAGCGTCTTTTCGGCATAAACGATTCCTTTAACATAAAAACCTTCAAAATCCTTAAACTTGACCTTTGGAAGCTCCCCATAACAAGCTTGAAAATGGGCCTCGAGCACGTTAAAGCCATGAGCCCTTTCTAAAAGCTCCATAGAAGCTGTGTATCGAGGGTTGACCTCTATAAAATAAGGGCCCCTTTCCGATAAAACTATATCTATACCGTTAAGGCCCTTTAGTCCGGTTTTTTCAACAAGCTTACCTACCCACCCTTCGATCTCTTCTCTAAACGTCTTTTCCACTCCAAAGGGATAGATGTTACCACACCATTTAAAATTATCACCACCAAGACCTTTAAAACCTATCAGCTGTTTAGTATAACCTAAGGGAATAAAATCTTTTCCATTTGCCAAAAACAAGAAAGAAATATTCTCCCCCCCGATAAACTCCTGAATGTAATATCCCCTCTTCAAGCCATCCTTCTTATCCCAAAAGGATATTCCCCTTCCTCCCCCACTTTTATAGGGTTTGATTAACCACTTACCATCGTAGACAGGGGATTCAGAAACTCGAGGAACTCTTATCCCCAATTTCCAGGCCAACTCCCACCAATTTCTACCAGGTCTAACCAACTTAACCGAGGAAACACCATTTCCAATAACTCTGTTTTCGACTTGCTTCAGTATAT
The DNA here is from genome assembly GCA_001508835.1 of bacterium 42_11. GTDB lineage: Bacteria > Synergistota > GBS-1 > GBS-1 > GBS-1 > 42-11. Next base: position 256 of record LGFB01000142.1, on the reverse strand, counting down.
CCAAGTTGTTTTCCAACACGGATGTGTATATTATTTGTTCGTTAGGATAGGAAAGTAACGCCTTTCTAAACTCCGCCAAAGATCTAACTACCCTAATTTCTGAGGACAACTTAAGCAAATCCCAATCCCCAAAGAAATCAAGAGCAATTACCTTATCCATATTCAATTTCCTCAATGACTCAACTGCCCCTCTTACACTAAAGCCCGCGACAAGCATATCCTTAAAGTTACCGCCGACCATTAATGGTCGGCGGTA
>LGFB01000141.1 GCA_001508835.1 bacterium 42_11 | reverse complement strand
AGAGGGAAGTAAATCCGCCACAACTGCGAATCCTCGGCCAGCTTCACCAGCTCTGGCGGCCTCTATTGCAGCGTTTAGAGCTAAGAGGTTGGTTTGCTCGGCTATCGAGCTTATCGTTTGGAGGATATCGCCGATGTTTTTGGCCATCTCAGAAAGCTCGTATACCGCTTTTTCCGTGCCTTTCGATTTTTCCTTTGTTTTTTCTATCACCTCTACGATAAGGTTTATGGCTTGTTCTCCCTCTTTAACTGATGCATTTACATTTTGAGCCCTTTCCGCCAGATCCTGTGCAGCTTTTGCAAGGTTTTGGGCGCTCGATGCTATCTCCTCTATTCCCGCGTTAGCCTCTTCTATGGAAGCTGAAGCATCCTGAGCTGATTTACTTATCTCTTCCATTTGAGCGGCAAGTTCCTGGCTTGTGGAGCTAACATCTTCTACCGCCTTTGCGAGGTTATCACTGGAGGAAGATATTTCCTCGGACCTCTTAGTTATTGTTATGAAAGATTCCTTTAATGATGTTGCCATTTTGTTTAGCGCTTGGGCTATATGTCCTATTTCATCTTCGCTTTTTGCCTGGAAGGTAACCGTTAGGTCGCCCTCTCCGAATAGGGCTATTCTTTGAGCAAGTCCTTTTAGAGGCTTTGAAATGGTTCCGCTTACGAAAACGATAATGAGGGCCATTAAGGCTACAAGCACGCCGAAAAGTAGAGTTGTGGATTTTGCTACGCTTGCTCCGTAGGTCGCGATTTCCCTTTCAGGGACATCGACGAGAAAGGCCCATCCCTTTGCGCTTTCTATGGGAGCGTAAAAGGTGTAATTAACGGACCCATCGGGAAGGGTAATCTTCACATAACCGGTCTTCCCCCCGAGAATGTCGCTTGCTACCTCTTCAAGTCCCTTAATACCCATTTTAGAGGCTTCGGTTATCTTCAGCTTCATTACATAATCTTGGTTGGGATGAGCTATGACCGTTCCGCTTCCATCGACTATCCATCCATAGCCGGAGCTTCCTACCTTTATTTCTGAAGCGATTTTGACTAGCGTATCAAGCAAGACAGCGGGAGAGATGAAACCGATGGTTTTTCCCCCTTCATCTTTTACAGCCTTGGCAATAGGAAGTATGGCCTTGCCCGTTGCTCTTGAAATAATAGCGTTTGATATATATATATCCTTTCCTTCTTTAACTATTTGCTTAAAATATTCTCTGTCTGCCACATTGAAAGTTGAATCAGGCTTTACATTGCTTGCAGCTTTCCCTGTGAGGTCAACTATAAGAACGTCTTGGAATGGTTTGTTCTTTATTATTGGTGGAAGATAGACAGTGAGGAGATAATTCCAGCTTCCGCTTTTTAAAGCACCCTTTACCGCATTGGTTTCTGCAAGCCAGCCTATATCATTTATCACGCTTTTCATCCATTCGTCAACTATTTTTGCTCCCTTTACCGCGAGTTCGAGACTCAGGTTTTCGACGATTTCGTCGATGGACGAATCTACCCTTTCTCTTGTTAAGAGTGCTATAATAGCCGATAAGGCTATTATAGGGATTAAAAGTAAAACGAGTAGCTTGATCCGTACACTTTTCATTTTATTCAACCTCCTCCAATATTAAAATTATGTTAAAATTAATTTGTGTCGAAGTTCGTAATTTGTGTTGATTTGGAATTTGAAGTTGGTCAAAACTGACCTTCAAAAGTTTATTACTTCTTTAGCCTCTTGTCAATAAATTTTTTATGGGTTATTGTTTTAAAAATAGGAGGGTTATAGGATGTTTGAGGGAGAAGAATACAAGAATAGCTTAAATAAATTGAAAGCCCTCTTGGATTTGGTTCAGGTTATGGTTTTGGTCTTAGATAGGGAAGGCAGGGTGACCTTCATAAATCTGAAGGGGTGTGAGATACTCGGATATAGTGAAGAGGAGATTATCGGTAAGGATTGGTTTACCAACTTTTTACCGGAGGATATAAGGGACAATGTTAAGATGGTGTTTCAAAAGCTTGTTAACGGGGAGCTTGAGCCTGTGAGATATAATGAAAACCCCGTTCTCACGAAAAAGGGGGAGCAAAGAATCATAGCTTGGCATAACAGCTTTTTGCGAGACGAGCATGGAAATATATCGGAGGTCATAAGCGCGGGAGAGGACATAACGGAGTTAAAAAGCTATATGGTTTCCTTGGGTAACCTGTATGATTTAGCAAGAGAGCTTGTGGAAGGGGAATTAGACTTTGTAGAAAGGGCAAGGATTATTGTTAAAAGATGTGTTGAGAAGTTCGATGCCTATATGTCGCGGATTGGATGGGTTGAGCCCGATGGAAGGGTGAGGCTTGTGGCTCACTACCCCGAGGGACATCCTTATTTTGACGGCCTTATAGTCCGCTGGGATAAAAGCCCCTATGGAATGGGAAGCACGGGAAGGGCCATTAGAAGCGGTCTTCCCCAGGTTATAGAAGATGTGGAGAGTGATAGCTCTTTCCTCCCTTGGCGGGAGAAAGCCATTTCCGCTAACCTTAAAACGGTGGCATCCTTTCCAATGATGAGTAAGGGAAAGGTTTATGGAGTTTTGACCCTATACTCCAGAGAGAGGGGATTTTTCACCAAAGGGAGGGTGGAAACCTTCCAAGTGGTTGCAAACATTGCGGCCTCTTCATTGGAAAACGCTCGGCTTTTTGAGGAATCACGGAAAAGGCTTAGTATGCTTCAGACCTTAAGAAATATAGACAGGACTATAAGCGGTAGCTTAGATCCAAGTTTAACGATGAAGGTAGTTCTTGACGAGATTATTAAACAGCTTAATGTTGATGCCGCTTCCATACTCCGCCTCGACCCGTGGACGATGGAGCTAAGGATTTCTCATGGATGGGGCTTCGCTGTAAAAGAGTTTGAAAAAGCTCGCATAAGGGTGGGAGAGGGAGTAGCTGGTAAGGCTCTTTTGGAGAAAAGGGTTTTGTGGCTGGAGAACATAGAGATAGATGACCCGAGAAGCCCCCTTTTAAGGGAGGAAGGTTTTCAAAGTTATTTCGTTGCTCCTCTTATAAGCAAGGGTAAAAACCTTGGCGTTTTGGAGATATTTAAAAGAAGTCCTATTCACGCTGATGAGGAATGGATAGGCTTCTTAGAGACCTTGGCCGGGCAATTGGCCATAGCGATAGATAACATGGAGCTTTTAAGAAACCTTTAAAATACAAACATAAAGCTTCTTCAGGCTTATGAAGATACCATAGAAAGCTGGGCGAAGGTTTTGGAGCTCCGTGACAGGGAAACCGAGGGGCATAGTGAGAGGGTGACGGAGCTGACACTCAAAGTGGCTAAAAAGCTTGGCATAGAAGGAGAGGCCCTTGTTCACATTAGAAGGGGAGCTCTTCTTCACGATATTGGCAAGCTTGCTATCCCCGATAGTATACTTTTAAAGCCTGGCCCGCTAAATGCGGAAGAATGGGAGATGATGAAGAAGCATCCCGTTTATGCCTATGAGCTTCTTTCGAGGATAGAATATCTAAAACCCGCTTTAGATATCCCCTATTACCATCATGAAAGATGGGATGGAAGCGGTTATCCTAAGGGGCTGAGGGGTGAAGAAATTCCTCTTCCTGCAAGGATTTTTTCGGTAGTGGACGTTTATGACGCCCTAACAAGCGACCGTCCCTATCGAAAGGCATGGACGAATGAGGAAGCTATAAAATACATAAAGGATGAAAGCGGACGGCTCTTCGATCCAAAGGTTGTAAAAGCCTTTCTTGAAGTATTAAGGGAGGAGGAAATAAGTTGAAGGCCCGGGAGGCTTTTCCCGGGCCTCTGTAGTTTACCCCTTTATTTTCCTCGCAAGCTCGGCAAGTTCGGGTGGGTTTATAACCCTTCCCTTATCGGTTATCTGAAGGTCATCTATCCATACCGAGGAATTTAAGCAGATGCCGTCGGTATGGGATGAGGCTGGAACTCCGCCGGGTATATCGGGGACCAGGCGCGGTCCAATATTTCCTATACCCCATTCTGTGGCTCCCCAAACCCTTTCGTCTTCCACGATGTCTCCCGTGAGCTTTGCGCCCGGGTTAAAACCATAGGATATATGGGCCAGCTGATACATGTTAGGGTCATTAAAGCTTTTAATCCAATCTTCTAACTCCCTTGCCTCTCTTCCGCCCTCTATCTTTACTATTCTTCCCCCTTCGATGGTTAACTTTATGGGTTCGCGAAGCAGTCCTATAGGCGGGTATA
>LGFB01000140.1 GCA_001508835.1 bacterium 42_11 | reverse complement strand
GCATTGCTTACCAAAGAGAACAATATCTTGAGCATAAATATGTGAAAGGGGGGGTAAAAAATATGGATGTCTTCGCTGCGATCCAAAGAAGAAGAAGCATAAGAAAATACCTTCCTAAGGAGGTAGAAGAAGAGAAGCTTAAGAGGATTCTCGAAGCTGCGAGGTTAGCTCCATCGGCAAAAAATAGGCAGGAATGGAGGTTCGTAGTAGTAAAAGATAGGGATAAGAGGGAAGAGCTTGTTCGTGAGGCCTCTCCTCATCAGCCATTTATGCTTTCTGCTCCGATTATAATCGTGGCTTATACTATGGATAATAGTTATGTCATGAAGTGTGGTGTTCCCGCTCATTACATAGATATAGCCATAGCTTTAAGTCATATCCACCTTCAAGCTGTGGAAGAAGGGCTTGGGACCTGTTGGATTGGCTCCTTTGACCAAGATGGTGCAAAAAGAGTCCTTGGTCTTCCTAAGGAGGCTGAGGTGGTTCAGCTTATGACCCTGGGGTATCCTGCTGAAGAACCTCCTCCAAGACCTCGCCTGCCTCTGGAAGAGATAGTGAGGATTATATAAAGGGAGGTGTTTTTCAATGGAAGAAAAAGAAAGACTGGTTTTAGAGGCCTTTCAGAAGTCGGGAAAGCCCTTGAGGCCTGCTGATGTAGCCAAGCTAACAGGTATCGATAGTAAAGAGGTTTCGGCAATAATAAGGAAGCTTAAAGATGAGGGCAAAATAATATCTCCCAAGCGGTGTTATTACTCCATTTCTCAGTAGAAATTGATGGAGTTCTACAGGAGAAGTCAACTTGGTTTTGGAATAATATGCCTTCTGTCTATCGGAATTTTTGCTGCGTTTTATGGTTTTGCTATAGATAGAAGTATTGGCACTCTTCTTATTGGTTTCCTTCTTTGTGCCATTCTTCTGCTTTTCTACAAATTAACGGTTATTATTGATTCGGAGAAGCTTGAGATAAGCTTCGGTTTAGGTTTAATAAGAAAGAGGTTTTACTTGAAGGATATCTTAAGCTTTAGGGTGGTTAAAAATCCTTGGTGGTATGGTTGGGGAATAAAAACCATACCAGGGGGTTGGTCTTTCAGTGTTTCCGGTTTCAAGGCCATTGAGCTGAAGATGAGAAACGGAAAGGTGTATAGAGTAGGGAGCGATTCTCCAGAGGAGATTAGTGCTTTTTTAAGTCGAAAGATGGACTTAAGAGGCACGGGGTAAAAAAAACAGGTCTATAGGAGGTGAGGCTCTATGCGTAGGTTTATCCTAACCGGGATAGTGGTGGTAATGTTCACGTTCCTTTTGGCATTGCCTCTGCTATCTCAAGAAAAGGCGATAAGGGTGGTAGGAAGTTGGGGCAACTTGGCTTTGCACAAGAAATTTGAACGTCCCTTATGGACCGAGGTCTTGCCACAAGCTTTTAGAGGGAAGCTAAAGCCCGTTTTGACAACCCTCGAGCAGGTGAAACTTCCAGGTGCAGAAGTGCTTCGTGCTATGGATAAGGGAGTATTTGATGTAGTTTCCACTGTAGTTGATTATGTGGTTTCTGATGCGCCTGAATTGGCTGGATTAGACTTGCCAGCTATAGCTCCCGATATCGAAACGGCTCGTAAGGTTGTGGAGGCTTACAAGCCGGTCATGGCGGATGTTCTTGAAAGGACCTTTAACGCTAAACTTTTAGCTGTTGTTCCTTATCCCGCTCAGGTCCTTTTTTCTAAGGTTGAGATTAGGGGATTGGCCGACCTTAAAGGGAAAAAGGTCCGTGCAAGTGGTTGGACTACTTCTAAGTTTGTGGAGGCTCTTGGAGCAACTGGTGTAACAATAACCTTTAGTGAAGTGGCTACTGCTCTTCAAAGAGGCGTCGTTGATTGTGCTGTTACGGGTAGCCTTTCTGGGTATAGCGCTGGTTGGGGGGAGGTCTCTAAATACCTTTATCCATTACCAATAGGTGGCTGGGACTATGTTATGACGGTGATAAGGCTTGATACGTGGAATTCGTTTTCAGCGGAGGAGAAGAAGATGATTGAGAAACTTGTTGAGGAGAAGTATGAAAAACCTGCATGGGCGGATGCTGATGATGAAACTCAACAGGGAATAAACTGCTTAACGGGTAAGGGAGAATGCAAATATGGTAAGCCAAATTCTTTGATATTGGTGGAGGTTTCCCCTGAGGATATTCAGCTTGCTCGTGAAATTCTTTTGGAGCAGGTTCTTCCTGCATGGGCGAAGCAGGCCGGAGAGGATGCTGTTAAGCGCTGGAATGAAACTATAGGTAAGGTGATCGGATTAAAGGCAGAAGTTAAATAATAATAGTAATGCTTAAACGGGAGTGTGGTTTTTAGCCACACTCCCGCTGTTGAGTTGGGGGGAGGAAATTGAAGGGATTACTTCTTTTTGTTGAAAGGTTATGTAAATTAGCTGTGTGGTTTTGTGGAGGAGCGGTTTTATTTATGGCTTTCTATATATGCGTGGACGTTTTGGCAAGAAAGATATTTACCGTTTCAATCCGTGGTAGTGATGAACTCTCGGGGTATGTGCTTGCTATAATGAGTGGCTGGGGATTTGCATATGCCTTTCTTCGTAAGAATCACATAAGGATAGATGTCCTTTATTTAAGGTTATCCTTAAAGCTTAGGTCGATTTTAGATATAGCCTCTCTTTTAGTGTTGGCTTTTTTTGTTTTTCCGCTAACCTTTTACTCTTTTGAGGTCTTCAAAACCTCCTGGGCAAGAAATTCTTTATCTAACACTCCTCTTCAAACTCCCTTATGGATTCCTCAATCGCTATGGTTTTTGGGGCTTTTTTTCTTTTCCATCATAATCTCCTTATATTTTTTGCTAACCCTGTATAACTTTTTAAGAGGGAAGGTACTGGAGGCTTACAAATTAGCAGGTTCTACATCTATAGAAGAAGAAGTTAGAAGTTCGGACGGGGGGTAGGTAAGGTTGACTATAACTTTAACACTGCTTGTTATTCTCCTACTTTTTTTGTTTCTAAGTATACCTGTAGGTGCTACAATGGGGGTATTAGGGTTAATTTTAGGGAAGCTATTTTCTCCTTTTCCTCTTCATTATGCGATGGGAGAGGTTGCTTGGGCGGGGAGTACGGATTTTGTTCTCTTTGCTATTCCTCTTTTCATATTAGCTGGCGATATTATGACGAAGGGCAAAATATCTGAAAGGCTTTTCGATTTCTTCGTATACTTCTTAGGAAAGGTAAGAGCGGGTATGCTTATGGCTACGATAGCAACGGCCATGTTTTATGGCGCTATTTCTGGGTCTGGTGTTGCTACCACGGCAGCGGTTGGAAGCATGGCAATTCCCTTCCTCGCAGGTTTGGGATACGATAGAACTTTTGTGGCGGGTATGATAGCTACCGCGGGCGGTTTGGGTGTGATAATCCCTCCGAGTATTCCTTTTGTCACTTATGGTGTAGTTACGGGAACATCTATAGGGGATTTATTTATAGGCGGGATTTTCCCCGGTATAGTAATCGGCATATGTTTGATGGGGTATGCCTTTATATATGCTCTTACTAAAGGGGAAGACAGAGCAACAATTTTAGCAAGATACCATGATTTGAGATCTCGGGGATTTTTGAGAGTGGTTGGAGAAAGCTTTTGGGCTCTTTTAAGTCCAATCATCGTTTTAGGCGGTATATATTCAGGCATAGTTACTCCTACGGAAGCGGCCGTTGTCTCTGTTTTTTACTCTTTCTTGGTTTGTGTGCTTATTTATAAGACCTTACGCTTAACCGACATTCCTAAGATATTGGTTAGTTCTGTGAGGGCATACACCCCCATAGTTATGCTTCTTTCGCTGGCGATCGTTTTTGGGAGGGTTTTAACTTTACTTCAGGTTCCCCAAGCTGTGAGGGATTTCATAATAACCAATTTTGGTGGTAGCCCAGCATTGTTCCTGTTTGGTCTCAACGTTCTTTTCTTAATCATAGGTATGTTTATGGATATAGGGCCTGTGATAGCTATTTTAGCACCCATGCTTTTGCCAGCGGCCTTAGCATTGGGTATAGATCCGGTGCATTTGGGAATAATAATGTCTATAAATCTGGCAGTAGGTATGGCTACTCCTCCCTTTGGAGTGAATCTGTTCGTTGCTGCTCCATTGATAGAAAAGCCTGTCATGGATGTTGGCAAACAAGCCATACCTTTCATACTTGCTTTTATAGTGGCTCTCCTTTTGATTACTTATATACCAGAAATCAGTCTAATCTT
>LGFB01000139.1 GCA_001508835.1 bacterium 42_11 | reverse complement strand
CTTGTCAATGGAACGATAATATGGGCTAAGGAGCAGAGCTTGGGGAAGGGAAGGCATGGAAGAAAATGGTATTCCCCAAAGGGGAAAGGAATCTGGTTCACATATGCCTTTAAAACCTCCCTAAGAGGAAAAGAGCTTAACCTTTTAAATTTGGCAGCGGCATTGGGGGTAGTTGATGCTCTTGAAGACCTTGGCTTGAAAGCCTTTCTTAAATGGCCTAACGATGTTATTTTATCAGACAAAAAGGTTTGTGGGGTACTTTTGGAAGCTTTGTTCGAAGGGGATAACTTGGCGTTTTGCTTGTTAGGTATTGGGTTGAATTTGAAAGATATTGATGAGGTCCCGGGTTCTACTTCCTTGGAAAGGGAACTGGGAGGTAGTCTAAGTGAAGATTTTGTTTTTAAAAAATTAGTGGATAGCGTTGTTAATAGCATAGGATTGGTTGAGAAGGAGAAAGAGGTTGTTTTGTCTCGTTATAGGAATTTGTGTCTCACTTTGGGTAAGGAAGTTTCCTTTAAAAGGAATGGGACCCTTTTAAAAGGTAAAGCTATAGAGTTAAGCAGCGATGGTGGTTTGATTGTGGATGTAAATGGCAGAATCGAGGTATTATATGCAGAGTTAGTGGAAGATGTGAGGTGAACCTTTTTGGAGGATGGAAAAAGAGCCCTCCTTCTTAAGGCCAAGGAGGGCTCCTCTAAGGCATGGAGGGAGATAGTAAAAATTTACTTGCCTATTGTTAAAAGTATAGCCCGTGATTATTTTGTCCCTCACATGGATTATGAGGATTTAGTTCAGGAAGGTTTGCTTGCTCTTTTTAAGGCAGTCAACTCCTTTGATGTGAATAAAGGAGTGAAGTTTGAAAGTTTTTTGGAGATGTGCTTAAGACGGCAATTTACAGATGTTTTGAGGAAGGCGACTCGTCAAAAGGAGATCCCCGTGAACAAGTATGTTTCAATAGAAGAAAAGCCCGGTTTGTCATTATGGAGAGAAAAGGAAGATTGGGAAAGTATGGACTTCGATATTAATCTTAAATTGAGTGACTTAGAAAATAAGGTTCTTAGCAAGTATTTAGAAGGTAAAACCTATACAGAAATTGCTCAGGAGCTTGGTTGCACTTTGAAGGTTGTAGATAACGCGCTTCAACGAATTAAAAGGAAACTTAGGAAGACTTTTGATTCTCAGTAGCTAAAATTTCCATTATAGTGTCGCCAGCCAGTCGTGCTGTTTCAGCGCATAATAAAGAGCAGATATTAGGTCCACCAGCTTTAATCCATTCTGTCCGCTCTTCTGGATCCCAGAAATTAATGCTTTTACCAAAGAATTCATCAAGGAGGTCTTGACATCTCACGTGCTTAAAGGTTTCTTTAAACTTCGTAAAGAATTGGTGTCCTACCTTTAAGGCTTTACTATAACCCTTTACATCTTTAGGATCTTTAGGTCCGCAGGCAAGACCAATTGCTAAGAGGGCTCCAGTAAGAGCACCGCAAACTTCTCCCATTCTCGCTACACCGCCAGGAAGCGTTGAGCAGGCACTGAAGCAGTATTTAAAGGCCTCTTCGGGGGCGAGATCGAGATGTTCATTGAGAGCTAATAGAACGGCACGTGTACAGCCACTGTAGGTATGGTGATAGTTGTAAGCTGACCTTGCGATGGCATCTAAGAGTTTTTCCTTTGATGCAGGGGGATTATTCGGGTCTGTGTAAATAGATTCATCCTTTTCGAGCTTGATCCAGCTGAGCTTTTCGCTCAATTAAATCACCTCCCTTTTTAGAATTATACAGTATAAAGGTGGTGTTGGGGTTGTTTTTGGGCAAAAAGGTTCATGCCTTAATTTTAGCGGGTGGAGAGGGAAAAAGATTAGGCTCTGAGATTCCTAAGCAGTTTTTAAAATTGAAGGATAGAACTATCTTGGAGTGGGCTATTATGCCTTTTGAAAAGAGCGAGAATGTCGATGAAATTGTTGTGGTGGTTAATAAAAGGTTTTTGGATTTCGCTAAGGAATTATTAGGTATAAAGAAGTACAGGAAGTTAAAGAGTATTACTTGTGGGGGGAAAACGAGGCAGGAAAGTTCCAAGCTGGGTTTAGATACCATTTCGGAGGAAGATGGTATTGTATTGATACATGATGCTGTTCGCCCTTTCGTTTTTAAAGAGGATATAGAAAATTTATTGTCTGCTTTAAGAGTATTTAAAGCGGTGACGTTATCTACCCCTGTGAAAGAAACTGTGGCTTTGGTTAGCGAAAGAGAAAGTTTCGTCGTGGAGGATATTCCTCCACGTGAAAGGTTGTTTACGATTAATACTCCCCAGGGTTTTTACATTTCTCTAATAAAGGAGGCCCATCGAAGAGCTGTGGATGATGGATTTTTTGATGCCCCCGATGACTGCTCTTTAATATTAAAATATTTTAAGGAGGAAAAAGTTCATTTAATACCGGGGACCCCAATTAATGTGAAAATAACTTACCCTATCGATCTTAAGATTGCCGAGGTCTTACTTTCTGAGAAGGCATTTGGGGGCACTAAAGCTTAGGGCCCCCAAATGCCTTTTAATTAGAAGAGGCTTCTTTATGAAGAACTTTATTTGCTAACAGTTTTGTGGAGATCGGATAGAGTATCAGAGAATTTATTAGCACGAGGATGGATGTTGATACAAGTCTTGGTACAATGAGCACAGAAAAGGGTAGATGGTAAATGGTAGTTAATCCATAGGTCGTTAGCCCTAAACCCGCTACTATTTCTGTGAGGGCAATGGTTATTAAAAGCGCCTTAAAGGAAGGTTGTTTCGCTCCTAAGATCTTTAAAAATAAGGGAGGTAAAAGACCTCTACACACGGATGCTAGTGCTATAAAGGGGTTTGGAAGGGCAGCTCCGAATGTATTGAACCAAAAGCCTATCAAATCGGCGAGCCCACCGATCATTGCTCCTACCCAGGGACCGAATAAAATCCCGCCAAGGTAAATGGGGATAGGGCCGAAACCAAGCCTTATATACGGTGTCAGCATGAAGCTTGCAAATCTTGTCAGCACTATACTTATTGCTATGAGGATACTTGCGTGGACCATGGTAGAAGTCCTCATCTTCTTTACACCTCCTTTCCTCAAAGATTGGCAGAGAACTGCCACATCTTTGAGGAGGAAAATGTAAAGAAGATGAGAAGATGTGGCAGCGGATGCGGCATCACAGCGCCGGTGATATGGTTCACCGTTCGTCCAAGGGCAACATCCCATCCCTTGGCACTTAACGTGTGATGCCTACTCTGCCACATAATATGGTATCACATGTGCGAAAAATATCAATAACTGTGTGGGGAAAAATCTACGATTTCTTGACAAAGGTAGGGAGCTATATTAAAATTAAGAGCGTGCCTACAAAGGAAAAGGAGGAGAGGGTTATGTTTGGGAATAAAACATACATACCAAAGCCTAAGGAGATACAGAGAAAATGGTATATTGTTGATGCTACAGATAAGCCTTTAGGTAGATTAGCGGCAAGGATAGCTTACATATTGAGGGGTAAACATAAGCCCATATATACTCCTCATCTTGATACGGGTGACTTTGTGATTGTTATTAACGCGGAGAAAATTAAATTAACGGGCAAAAAGCTTACCGAAAAGGAGCTTTATAGTCATTCCCCATACCCTGGTGGCTTGAAGGTTACTACTTATGAGAGAATGCTTCAAAAGGCTCCCGAGAAGATCATAGAAAGAACCGTTTGGGGTATGCTTCCTAAAAATAGGCTGGGTAGAAGGATGTTTAAAAAACTTAAGGTTTATAGAGGCCCGGAGCACCCTCATAAGGCACAAAAGCCTGAGGTTTTGGAGTTGGAACTGTAAAGGGAGGTAGAGGAATTTGGAAAATAAGTGGATTTATTATGGAACTGGTAGAAGAAAAACGGCAATTGCGAGAGTGTGGATGAAACCAGGGGAAGGGAATATCGTGGTAAACGGTAGAAGTTTGGAGGAATACTTTCCTCGGGAAACATGGAGAGTTCATGCGATTGAGCCATTAAGCTACTTGGGTAAAGAGAAAGAGTTTGATATTTATGTTAATGTTACAGGTGGGGGTTTGTCGGGTCAAGCTGGTGCAATAAGGTTAGGTATAGCTCGTGCTCTTCTTACTTATGACCCTGACTTGAAACCTTCCCTTAAGGAGAAAGGTTTCCTTACGAGAGACCCGAGAATGAAGGAAAGAAAGAAGTACGGAAGAATGAAAGCAAGGAGACTTT
>LGFB01000138.1 GCA_001508835.1 bacterium 42_11 | reverse complement strand
CACAAAACTCATCAAAAGATAAGCTCACCTTCGCCCCTGATGAAAATCCCAGCCTAACAAAATCAACAGCTTCCATGCCAATACCCTCCCCTTCCCTGGGAATTATGAATCACTTATTTATCGACAAAAGGGGAGGTTCAATTAAATCTATCCACAATTTCTAACTCAAGGCTTCAATTCCTTCTCAATTTCAGAAACCACTACATCAACTATTCTCTCTATAGGATAAAGCTTGGTCTCCTTGGTTTTTCTCCACCTAAGCTCCACTTTGCCATCTTTAAGAGCTTCACCTACCGTTACTCTTAAAGGGAAACCTATAAGGTCGGCATCTTTAAACTTTACGCCTGGGCGTTCATCTCTATCATCAAGAACTACTTCAACCCCCCGCTTCTTTAGCTCATCGTATATCTCCGTAGCTACTCTCATCTGCTCTCCGTTACTATACTCTACTGGAATAACTATAACGTGATAAGGAGCTATTGACATCGGCCATACAATACCATCCTCATCATGGTTTTGCTCTATAGCTGCAGCCATTGTTCTACCAACGCCAATGCCATAACACCCCATGTAATAGTATTTTTCCTTTCCATCACTATCCACAAACTTAGCTTCCATAGCCTTGCTATACTTATGTCCCAGTTTAAAAATATGCCCAACCTCTATTCCCCTTGTAACCTTAAGTTCTGCTCCACATCTAACACATCGATCCCCAGCTTTAGCAAGTCTTATATCAACTACTTCTCCAAGATTAAAATCCCTACCAGGATTAGCATTTATGAAATGATAATCTTCTTCCCCTGCCCCTACAACAGCATTTTTAATCTTTTGGACTGTGGGGTCGGAGATAATTCTAACACCCCTTAAGTTTACAGGTCCTACAAAACCCACCTTGCCCGGAGCAACCTTAGCTATTTCCTCTTCTTTCGCAAGGTTAAGATGTAAACATCCTAAATAGTTCTTCAACTTCGTTTCGTTAACTTCGTAATCTCCTCTTATTAAAGCGGCCACAATCTCCCACTCGTCCTTACTATAAATCGCTTCATAAAATAACGTCTTTATGGTCCGCCTTTTGTCAACACCTAAAAAGGCTGCTACCTCTTCTATACTCTTGGCATTAGGAGTATGAACCTTTTCTAAAGGCTTTTCTTCCTCCCCCAGAGAAAAATCGATATCCGTGACTATACTTGAAGCTTGATTAGTATTAGCAGCATAATTGCAATCATCACAATAAATTATCTCTTCCTCGCCTGTTTTAGCCAAAACCATAAACTCATGAGACCCTGTTCCACCAATCGCCCCAGGATCGGCTTCAACTATCTTAAAAACTAAGCCACATCTCTTAAATACCCGACAATAAGCATCATACATAGCCTCGTAAGATTTATTCATCCCCTCCTCATCTCTATCAAAGCTATAAAGGTCTTTCATCAAAAACTCTCGGGCACGCATGACACCAAAACGGGGTCTTATTTCATCCCTGAACTTTGTCTGAATCTGATAAAGAAGTAAGGGAAGCTCTCTATAGGATTTCACATTCTCCGCAACCAAGGTAGTTATAATTTCTTCATGGGTCGGGCCTAAGCAAAACTCCCTGCCATTCCTATCCTTCAGCCTCATCAGTTCCGGGCCATAAACATCCCATCTACCGCTTTTTTTCCAAAGCTCGGCCGGCTGTAAAGCAGGCATGAATAATTCCTGTCCACCCTTTGCATCCATCTCTTCTCTTATTATCTGTTCGATCTTTTTTATCACCCTGTAACCTAAGGGAAGGAAGTTATAAATTCCAGCTGCCACTTTTCTTATCATACCAGCTCTTAACATCAACTTATGACTTATGGTTTCAGCCTCAGCAGGATCCTCTCTTAAAGTTGGAGCAAACAAGCTACTCATCCTCACCGCTATCTACCTCCTTCAACAACTTTAAAAATCTATTCACTAATTCCGATTCCTTTACAATTTCAACTATCTTGCCTTTCTTAAAAATAACACCCTTACCCTTGCCCCCCGCTATACCTATATCCGCATCTTTAGCCTCCCCTGGACCGTTTACCACACATCCCATTATGGCTATCTTTAAATTTTTTCGTAACCCCTTTGCTTTAGATTTTATCTCATCAACTATTCTCTCAATATCTATTTCACATCTTCCACAGCGAGGACAGGATATTATATCTATACCTCTCTTTCGCAGCCCTAAAGCCCTCAAAATCTCATAAGCCACTTCCACTTCCTTCAAAGCATCACCAGTAAGTGAGACCCTTATAGTATCCCCTATCCCTTTATAAAGAAGTATTCCTAATCCTACAGCAGACTTTATGCTTCCTTCAAAAACGGGGCCCGCTTCCGTTATTCCAAGATGAAGAGGATATTCAACAAGCGTAGAAGCTAACTCATAAGCCCTAATAGTTGTTAAAACATCAGAAGCTTTAAGGGAAACTTTAATGTTTTCGCAACCTTCTTCTTCTAAGAGCCTTATCGTCTCCATTGCTACATTAACCATAGCTAAAGCATCATCCTTATAGAATTCCCTTACATTTTCAGGAAGACTACCCAAATTAACCCCTACCCGAACAACTTTATTCTCGTCTCTTGCAATTCTGGCAAGTTCTTTTAAAGCCTCTTTATCTCGCATATTTCCCGGATTTATCCTAACACCGTCTGCTCCACCAAGCAGAGCCTTTGAAGCCAAAGAAGGACGAAAATGAGTATCTGCAACAAGAGGAGCATTTATTTCCCTTTTAAGCCTAACCAGATTAGAAAGCTGAGCCTCCGAAACTAAAGCCACCCTTATTACCTCACAGCCTGCTTCTAATAAGCGGATAGACTCATCAATACAGTTTTTTAAATTATCCAAAGAGCTCCTTAACATAGACTGTACACTTATAGGGTTATTACCTCCTATAGGAAGACCTCCTAAGTAAATAACCCTCTTACTACCCAAGACATCACCTCAGACTCATAGCATCACGATATGTAACAAAAAGCATCAAGACTATAAGAACTATAAACCCAATATAATGAATAATTCCTTCATATTTCGGATCCAAACGTTTACGGAAAAGCATTTCAAATGCTATAAAAAGAAGCCTTCCCCCATCAAGTGCAGGCAAAGGAAACAAATTTATAAAAGCAAGATTAACACTGATTATACCTATAAAAGAAAGCAAACTATATAAACCACTTTTAGTTGCCTGCCCCGCGAGTTGAGCAACAGCTACAGGCCCCCTTATGTCAACCTCCTCTTTTCTTAAAAGCATTTTCCCCAAAGCACTAAGCATGAAATAGCTCACTCCCAAAGTATAACGGGTAGCGTAAATAGCGGATCCTAAAAAATCGTATTTTTCTAACCATGGCGTTACTCCTATTAACCCTACCTTTAACTGAGGCGCGTATTCGGGAACAACTTCTAAAAAGATTTTCTTCCCGTTTCTCAAAATCTCCAAAGTCAACTTCTCCCCCGGCCTATTATGAATTATTCGAGCGAGATCTTCCCATTTAACAACTTTGATACCATCAATGGCCAGCACCTGATCCCCAGGCCTCAGCCCTGCCTTTTCAGCAGGTCCGTTAGGTAAAACCCCTCCTATCTTACAAACATTCAAATTGGGGTAACCATTGAGAGCAAAAACAAGGTAAAAGATAAACAAAGCAAGAAGAAAATTCATCAGAGGACCAGCACTTATTATCTTGAATCTTGACCACGGAGAACTTTCTAAAAAGCTTCCCTCCCCAAATTCTTCAGGGGTTTCCCCAAAAAGCCTTACAAACCCACCCAAAGGAAGCAGTCTTATCGAAAACATAAAATCTTCCTTTTTCTTAGAGAAGATTACAGGGCCAAAACCGATGGCAAATTCCTTCACCTTAACTCCTTCACGCTTAGCAAACCAAAAATGACCAAATTCATGAACTATGACAACTATTCCTATCACAATAAGGAACGCAAAAACAGTCACCAAGACTTAGAAACCTCCTCCGCAAATTTTCGGGCTTCTTTGTCCCAAAACAGAATCTCTTCTGGATCCTTTATCTCCTCCTCAGGAAAATGCAAAAGAACCTTTCTTATAAACTTAGGAATATCACCAAAGTTAAACTTACCGGATAAAAACAAAGAAACCCCAATTTCGTCCGCCGCATTTAAGATAACCGGCATATTTCCTCCTACCTTTGCAGCATAGTAAGCATAATTTAGGCATGGGTATTCTTCAAAATCTGGGAGGTCAAAACTTAAGATC
>LGFB01000137.1 GCA_001508835.1 bacterium 42_11 | reverse complement strand
AACGCACTTTTCTCTTATCTTATTGTAGTCTTCATATCCTTGTTCTCTCAAAAGCTCTAAAGTTATGAAGGCCGCATGTCCTTCATTGAGGTGAAATGTCTTGATATTGTTGTATCTCAAATCTCTTAGCATCCTTAGGCCTCCAACTCCTAATACTAATTCTTGACAAAGCCTGTAGCGTAAATCTCCTCTATAAAGGTACCATGAGAGTTTTCTATCTTCAGGATGATTGGCTTCATAATCTGTGTCTAAAAAGTATACCGGTACTCTATATCCTGTAGCTCCTATTATCGTATATTCCCATGCTCTTATTTTGACGGTTCTGTTTTCTATGGTGATACTTACCTCGTTTGGAAGTAGATGCAATCTTTCTTCAGGGTACCATGTTTCTGGAAGTTCGTGTTGAACACCATCTTTATCTATTTTTTGCTTAAAGTAGCCCTTTCTGTAAAGAAGGGTAACCCCAACTATTGGTATGTTTAAATCTGCTGCTGACTTTAATAAATCTCCCGCTAGTATCCCAAGTCCTCCTGCATATGTTGGGATTTTAGGGTCTACCCCGATTTCCATTGAGAAATAAGCTATAGACCTAAAGTATGGATCGTTTGCCCATATGTCCATTAATGTTTTACCCAATGTAGCCCTTCTTGGGTCTTGATTCATTTTCTTCTATCCCTCCCCCTTGTTCGTTAGTTTATTTGAAAACCCCAGAATTAATAGGATTTCCCTGAGCTCCTCTTTTATTTGCTCATAAATTTTATAAGTTTCATTTTGCATAATCCACAAGCTCGGGTAAAGCTTAAGCTGAAAGGCAACCTTTATTGTATCTTTTATCTCCTCTAAGTAATTTCGTTTTCGGGTTTTAAGATAAAGGTTAAGCAGATTTCTATAACGATTTTCAATCGCCAGGTTTGCCTTTTCTAACCGTGGGGTTGCTCCTAAGGTTGAGGCTTCTTTTATGACAGAAAGAAGAGTGTTTGTATACCCTGGTGACCATAGAGATTCACTATATTTCTCAAGGGTGTTGAGTATTAGATTTTCGAAAAATAGATTTAGGGATTCTTTTATCAATGGATGAATTTCTATCCCCATTTCCTTCATTGTCATGATACTTTCCCTTGCTTCTCTGTAAATGATCTCTGCCATATCTAACAGCTTTTGTTTTAGCTCCAGTATGTCTTTAGACATAACCTCTTCTATGTAGTCGCTTGGTAATATTTTCATATCAAACATTGCATAAGGTTTGAAGCTTTTTATGAACTCTATTATCTCCTTATTTGAGCGAGAGGACATATTAATTTGCGTTAGCTTTTCGTTTGTGCTTTTTTCCTGCTCTGGTTCTACGTCAAGGAGGAAGGTTAACTGTTGCAGATTCTTAAGCTTTATATTTATGAAGAAAGAACCATAGCTCTCTTGAGTTCTTAAATCTGAGACTTCTATTTTCCCCGATGTTAAAGAATTTTCGTTTAGGGTAGGAAAAGACAAAATTTCGGAGTTTACCTTAAAGGCTCCAATTTTAAAGTTCTTCCCTTTTATCTTTGATAGAAAGGCCAGGCTTGCTAATAATTTGTCCTTGTTGTATATAGCGGGGGTAACCAGTTTTTCATAAACAGCTTTTCCTGTAGGAAAGTTAGGCCTGTTTCCAGGAGCTTTTTCTAATATTTCCTTGAATTTGGGTTCCAAATCTATCCCTTTAATTTCTTTGTATAGTAGCATTCCTCTTGATGCATATAAGAGGATTTGAACCGTTTCGACTCCGGATATATCGCTAAAGAACCATCCGCAAGAAGTTTGGGAAAACATCTTCATTCTTTGTAGTTCAAGAAGTTTTAGACATAATGATGCATTTGTTTCTGGTTTTTTAATATGCTCTTGCAAGAAGTCTTGGTAGCTTACCTTGTTTTCGATCAGGTCTATATAGTCTTCTAAAGCTCGTAAAGGATCCTTGAAGAGCTTTGGGGACAGAGCTTCAAAAAGTTCGTCAAATTTGTCTATCAAGAAATTTATTGTTTCTCTTAAGGGACCTCTCCATTTTTGGTGCCATCCCGGTTCTCCTCCCGTGGAACAACCGCAATCTTCTTGCCATCTCTTTATTCCATGGGCACAAGACCAAGATGTGTTTTCTTTGATTTTTGCTTCCCATGAGGGTTGATTCTCAAAGAGGGTTAGTATGTATTCGAGTGGAGCTATGCTTACCGAATTGTCAAGCTTTATTCTTTTAATAGCTCTGGAGAGAGCCATTTCTCCAAACTTATGATGATGCCCAAAGGTTTCTCCGTCACAAGCTAAAAGTAGAATTGCTGGAGATAAGCTTGATTTTAAAATTTCCTGAATTAGCCTTTCTCCCATGGCGTCTCCATTCCGGAGCATGTTTCCAAAGGAAAGGTTTCCTGATAAGGCACGATGGAAGAAGAATATCCATATACAAGCGTTATCACTAATTGAGACCTTATAAGGTCTTGTTACATCTAAGGAGCCTTCGTCTACGTCGATCCACTTGCCATCGGGAGATTTTACTTTCTCACACTGGTGGGCTCCCAGGATTGTAAACTTTATGCCTTCTTCCGATAGGATTTTTAAGGTCTTTAGATCTACCGCTGTTTCGGGCAACCACATTCCCCCTGGTTTTCTTCCGAAGGTATTTTCAAAGGATTTTATTCCCCAAACTATTTGGATTCTCATATCTAATTCTTTCGCAAGAGGCATTATCATGTGGCTATGGGCTTGTGCTATTGCATTACCAAAGCCACCAAAGGTTCTGATATTTTCTTGATCTGCCTCTTTCAAACTTTCTATAAGTTCAGGATGTTTTCTTTTGAGCCACGCTATAAGGGTTGGGCCAAAATTGAAACTCAGGTATTTGTAATTGTTAACTATATCCAAGATTCTGTTGTTTTCGTCTAAAACCCTCGACGCTGTATTGGGCAGGTAACTCTCGTTATATATTTTTTCATTCCAATCATGGAAGGGAGAAGCTTCCTTTTGTTTAAAAATTTCTTCGAAATATGGGTTTTCCCTTGGTGGTTGGTAGAAATGCCCGTGAACACATATAAATTTATTCATAGCTATTCACCTTTTTCTATTTAAAATAACTAATGCATAGCTTATTTCTCTTTCCTTTCCATCAGAGGGCATATTATAGAGCTTTCCTTTAAGATAAAGGGTTGTTGAGCCCCCTCCGTCTAAGTTAAGGGCGTTCTTTAGTTTTAACTTCTTAAGGATGGTTTTGAGCTCTTCTATCGTTAAACCCTCCCCCCTAATAGGGTTTCTACCGTCTACGACCATTAGAAGGAGCTTTCCATCCTGCGTTTCTCCTATGATTGTTCTTGGGTGCTTTTTGTTCAATAATTCTTCGCTGAAGCCCTCATCTTGGTTAACTATTTCACCGTTTTCTATTAGCATCGGTCCTCCTTGGATAAGAAAGGTTATTTTTCTCCACTTAGTGTCTTTCTTTTCAGGGATCAGATAAGCTTTTAGGGAGACTTGTTCGCCAATTCTTAATGATTCTATCTCTCGCTCTTTTTCTCCATATCCAACGACAATGAATCCATCTTGAGGGATAAACTCCTGATGTCCATTTTTTATTTCGGTTACTTTCCAATTTCTTATTATCGCAATTTTGGTTTCAGTTTCAAGTTTTAGATATTCTCCGTAAAAAGGTGTGTAGATAATTATTTCTTCCCCAGATGGCTTTCTGTTTAAGCCGTCTATACTGAGAACAATTCCGCTTTGCGTTTCTAACATGCCTTCCCAGCTCACTCTACCAAATATAAAATCTCCCTTTTCGTTCCATCCAAAGCATCCTCTATTTTGAAAAGGTTCACTTATTAAAAATCCGTCTATCATAAGGGCTCCTACAGGATCCCCATCTGCTTTAAAAAATCCACCATTTATTCCTCCTATGGCGTTTAACCTTGCACATATATCGCTGAGCCTTTCTCTGTTTTGAACTTGGTTGCCCGCAAGACCTACTCTCAAAGTTAGTTTGTTTGATTTCGGATTGAATTTGAGATATGCCATGTAAAAATTTGGATTTAAGTTCCTCTCCCAATAAAGTTCGAGGTCTTCGTTTATCTGTTCTTTAAAGCTAACCTTTCCTTCACGATTTTTTATGTAAAAGGCTTTTTGTATAAGAGCTTTTGCTTCTTTTTCAGTTAGGTTTCCTTTAAGCCATTGAATGGATTTTAGCTTGGATGGTTCAAATAGGGGTGGTTCCATGTAGAAGGACAGCTTAATAGCTCTTTCAAGAG
>LGFB01000136.1 GCA_001508835.1 bacterium 42_11 | reverse complement strand
AAAGGTTTTTGATGAAATTGACAGTGCTCAGAGAGCCCTAACTTTGCTTTATTCTGAGGTAGAAAGGGTAGAAGAATATTATATAGGGGGTATTGACTTTA
The DNA here is from genome assembly GCA_001508835.1 of bacterium 42_11. Taxonomy (GTDB): domain Bacteria; phylum Synergistota; class GBS-1; order GBS-1; family GBS-1; genus 42-11. Next base: position 4,157 of record LGFB01000136.1, on the reverse strand, counting down.
AAGGATTTTTAGTGTTTATTAGGAAAAGGAGGAAAACCCCAGAAAGCTATCCTAGGAAGGCGGGTATACCCTCTAAAAGACCCTTATAAGGAGGTGATTTTTATGTGGTTTGGAAAGACGAAAAGCGAGGAAAGAGAAGAGGAAACCAGGGTTGCCATTCAGAAAGAAGTTGCCAGGAATGAGAGGGCAAGGGAGATCCCTATTGACTCTATAGTTTTTAATCCCTACCAGCCAAGAAAGACCATAGATCCCGATTCCTTGGAGGAGCTTGCTGCCTCAATAAAGGAAGTTGGAGTCCTTCAGCCTATTATCGTGAGAAAGGTCGGAGAGGAACGCTATGAGTTGATAGCTGGAGAAAGGAGATGGAGAGCTGCAAGGTTAGCGGGACTTTCTACCATTCCTGCCGTGATAGTGGACGTTACGGATAAAGAGGCTTTATCTTTTGCTCTCATCGAAAACCTTCAACGGTCTGACCTAAACCCCATAGAGGAGGCTTATGGCTATAAAAGACTTATGCAAGAGTTTGATTTGACTCAGGAAGAAATAGCCCAGATGGTGGGAAAAAAGCAATCCACGATAGCAAATAAACTCAGATTGTTAAGGCTGCCATCCATTGTTCAAGAAAAGGTTATGGACGGAACGATCACGGAAAGGCATGCCCGTGCCCTTTTGAAGCTAACCTCGGAGTCAGATATAATAAAGGCTCTCAAGCAGATAGAACAACGAAAGCTGAATGTTAGCCAAACCGAGGAATTGGTGGATAAAATGCTGGGGTTAATTTCCCGGGAAATGAAAAAGAAAGACCAAGCGCCTCCCAAAAATTTGAGAGAGTTGTATATATTTGTCTCGAAAACACTTTCTAAATTTGAAAAACAGGGGTTGAAGTTTAAAGTGGTTTTAGATGAGAATGGGGAGGAGATAAGGATATCCCTTCTGAGAGGTGAAGAGGATGAAAACTGGCAAGGTAATAGCGCTGGCTAATCAAAAGGGAGGTGTAGGAAAGAGCACCACTGCTGTAAATCTCTCTTCGGCGGTTGCCTCCTTGGGGAAGAAGGTTTTGCTTGTGGATGTGGATCCGCAGGGGAATGCTACAAGCGGGCTTGGCGTGGAAAAGGAGGAAGTTCCCTATAGTTTATACGATGTAATTCTTGGTAAGGTAAAGGCGGAGGAAGCGATAATAAAGGGAGTTTATAGAAATCTTGATTTAATCCCTTCTAATATAGATTTGGCGGGAGCTGAAATAGAGCTTGTTAACGCTGTTTCACGTGAAACACGTCTTAAGAGGGTTTTAAATGGGGTGCTTGCCAATTATAGCTTCGTTTTTCTCGATTGTCCTCCCTCTCTTGGGCTTTTGACGATAAATGCTCTTACAGCCGCTGACGGGGTTATTATTCCCATTCAATGTGAATATTATGCTCTTGAGGGTTTGGGTCAGCTTTTAAAAACCATAGATCTTGTTAGGGAGTATCTTAATCCGGAGCTGGAGATTTATGGCGTTCTCTTAACCATGTTTGACTCCAGAACCAAACTGGCCCATCAGGTAGTAAATGAAGTTAAAAATTATTTTAAGGAGAAGGTTTACAAGGCTATAATACCGAGAAGCGTTAGAGTTAGTGAGGCGCCGAGCTATGGAAAGCCTGTTATTTTCTATGCGCCTCAATCGAGCGGTGCTAAGGCGTATATGTCTTTGGCAAGGGAGTTTTTGAGAGGAAGGGGTAAATCATGAGCCCGAAGACGACAAAAGGCGGGTTGGGCAAAGGATTAGGCGCTCTCATTCCTTCCAGCTCTGAAAGAGAGAGACTAATAGAAATACCCATAGAAGAGATAATTCCCAATCCCTATCAGCCGAGAAAATCTATAGAGAATGACTCCCTTGAGGAACTGGCATCTTCTATAAAGCAACATGGTTTACTTCAGCCCATAGTTGTTAGGAAAAAGGAGGAAGGCTATGAGATTATAGCGGGGGAGAGGCGCTATCGTGCTGCTAAAATGGCTGGCTTGAAGAAGATACCGGCTTTGGTTAAGGAAGCTTCAGAGGAAGAGACGATGGAGTATGCCTTAATAGAGAACCTTCAGAGGGAGGATTTAAACCCTATGGAAGCGGCAAATGCGATAAAATTCCTTATAGAGAGGTTTGGCTTAACTCAAGAAGAGGTAGCTGACAGGATAGGCAAAAAGAGGTCTACGGTTGCTAATTTGTTGAGGCTCCTGAAGCTTCCAGGGGATTTGCAAAAGATGGTAGCCGATGGTCAAATAAGTATGGGTCATGCAAGAGCTCTTCTTTCTTTGGATGACCCTGAAGAGCAGAAGAGGATAGCGTCTGAGATAGTCTCTCACTCTTTGACTGTTAGAGATGTGGAGCAGGAGGTTTCTAAACGGACTTCGAAAGAAGCGAAGACCAAGATAGCTGAAAAGAGAAGCTTAGATATTTATGGCGTAAGGGTAAAGGTTAAAAGGGGACAGAAAAACAGTATAGAGATATTTTTCGATAATGAGGAAGAGGTCGATTGGTTCTTAAGGAAGCTTGAAGAAATACTTTCCTTAAAAGATTAATTGCCTGGGCAATATGCCTGAAAGCGGGCTGTAAAATTTTTATTAATGCCAAATTTTAAGCATAGAGGAGGTGGGCATGATGGTTTTTGGGCGGTCGGAAGCTAAGCTTGCCGAAAAGGAGAGGTCTGAGACCTTGGTGGGAGATGGCACCGAAATAAGAGGTGTTATGCGTGCAGATGGGGCAGTGAGGATAGATGGGCTCTTTGAGGGAGAAATTTATGCTGATGGAGATGTGGTGGTTGGGGAGAAGGGAACGGTAAAGGCGACCATCGTTGCCAAAAATATATTAATAGCGGGCAAGGTAGAGGGAAATGTTGAGGCGAAAGACAGGCTCGAGCTTGTTGCTACGGGAAGGTTGATAGGGGATATAAAGACGCCAAACTTGGTTATAGCCGACGGGGCGATCTTTATAGGTAAAAGCGAAATGGTTCTTCCACAGACTGAAAAGGAGACCTTTTCTTATGAGGTTGTGAAGGAGGAAGGGGAAGGAGAAAGAGAAGATTAACTTGAAATGTTCCACGTGGAACATTCGATGGGAGGGTCGTAATGTTTTTCTTTAAGGAGCTTAATTGGCCGCTTTTTTTAATTATTATAGGATTAAGTGCTTTTATAGCTTTTGTTGGGGACAAGGTTGGATGGAAGCTTAGCAAGAAAAAGCTGACCCTTTGGGGGTTAAGGCCAAGGCATACCACGAGCTTGATAACCATATTTACGGGCTTAACCGTTGCCTTGGTTACGACCGTGGTTCTTTCCGCAACCATCCCTTCCGTTCACAGGGCTCTATTGGGAATGAGAAGTCTTCAGCAAGAGATAAAGGCCCTTACGGAGATGCTTGATCAGAGAAGTAAGGAGTTGGAGGAAAAAACGAAGGAAGTAAGAGAGCTTGAGGCGCGCATAGAGGAGCTCAGGGAGATAGCGAGAAGGCTAAATTTGAGCATATCTGCTATAAGGGGAAGACCGATAATATATAGAGCGGGGGAGTTGGTTTACCAAAAGGTGATACAGGTGAAGGGTGATGAGGCATATCTTGAAAGAGAGATAGGTAAGGCGTTAGAAGAGGCGGATCCCATCGTCAGAAGAAGAGGGGCAAGGCCCCCTCTTGCCGATATGAGGGCGATACTGGTTCACCCTGACGAGGCTAGTAAGGCAATATCTTCTCTTAAAGAGATAAATAATGAGGCGGTGTTAAGATTTACGGCAGCCGCAAATGTTGTGGAGGGGGAATGGGTCCCCGTTAATATAGAGGTATATCCCAATAAGCTGGTATTTAAGAAAAATGAGGTCATCTATTCTGAAGAGGTGGACGGCTCTTTACCTGAGGACCAGATAGAATATAAAATCACGATGATACTTAGTAAGGTTAGGGATGTTGCCTTGGAAAAGGGAGTGTTGCCTGAACCCTTGTATCACAGGGTTGGGGTTATAACCGCGGCGGAGTTTTATGAGACCATAGATCAAATAAAGGAAAAAGGAAAAAAGGTGCGTTTAGAGGTGGTTTCAAAGAAGGATATTTATACTATCGGGCCCTTAGAGGTCTATTTCAGGATTTCTGAAGCTTGAAGAAACCACCACTCCTATTTATTCTATAGTAAAAATTTTTACTA
>LGFB01000135.1 GCA_001508835.1 bacterium 42_11 | reverse complement strand
GCCTTTAAGAATAGCATGGGGATAGGGTTAATCGTGGGTGCCGGGATAGGCGTTTTGTTAAAAGGTGTTTTACCCAGAGCTCGGGAGATTTTCGCTCCAATGCTTGGTGGAAGGTCTGGAGAAGGAGAGCGGATTAATCTTAAGTGGGCTCCTTTATTGTTTGTCTTGGTTGCTTTTGCCCTTGCCACTTTTACCGAGATGAGACCACTGCCAAGTGTGATAACCATTTTAGGAGTTTGGGCAACTGTGGTAATGGCAGCTACGATAACTGGACAAACAGGAATAGACCCGATGGAAATTTTTGGCATATTGGTTTTATTATTTGTAAAGCTTTTCTTTACACTTGACTATATAGAAGCCTTTTTGATAGCTGCAGTTGTTGCTATTGCTTGTGGACTTGCTGGTGATGCTCTCCAAGATTTCAAGGCTGGATATATATTGAAAACCAATCCCAAAGCCCAGCTACTATCTGAAGCAGTTGGGGGATTTATAGGAGCTTTTATTTCCATAGTGGTTCTCTTTGTCATGCATAAAGCCTATGGACCCATGGGGCCTGGCAAGTATTTGGTGGCTCCTCAGGCTTATGCTGTTTCTACCATGGTTCAAGGGCTTCCAGACCCTAATGCTTTCCTGATAGGACTTTTTTCGGGTGTGGTCTTGTATTTCCTGAGAATTCCGGCGATGACGATAGGAATAGGTATGTACCTTCCCATGGTAATTTCTACAACGGCTGGTCTTGGTGGTATCCTTAGGTATTTTGTTGAAAAGAGACGTCCTAACTATGTGGAGGAGGGAACCCTTATTTCTTCTGGGTTCTTAGGGGGAGAAGGCTTTACAGGGGTTCTTTTGGCCATAATTAAAGTTTTAAGTGGTGGTTAAAATGAAAAAGGAAGCTACCATCTTAGATGTTCCAGGTATAAAGGTGGGACAGGTAACCGATTTAAATGCTCTTACAGGTTGCACGGTCGTATTATGTGAAAGAGGCGCTGTTTGTGGCGTTGATGTTAGGGGTGGGGCACCAGGAAGTAGAGAAACGGAGTTGTTAAGGCCCGAAAATTTGGTTGAAAAGGTACACGCCGTCTTTTTAAGTGGAGGTAGTGCCTTTGGCTTAGAGGGTGCTTGTGGGGTAGTCCAGTACTTGGAGGAAAGAGGAATTGGTTTTGACGTTGGCGCTACAGTAGTTCCAATAGTTCCTGCCTCTGTCTTGTTCGATCTCCATGTAGGGTCTTCTCGTGTGAGGCCTGATAAAAAAATGGGCTACCAAGCTTGCTTAGTTGCCAGCAGTGAGCATTTGGAACAGGGTAACTATGGGGCGGGAACGGGTGCTACAGTTGGAAAAATTCTGGGGATTAAGAACGCTATGAAGGGAGGCATAGGAAGTTCTTCAAAAAGGGTGGGGGAGCTTGTAATTGGTGCTATCGTTGCCGTTAACGCTTTGGGTGATATTATAGATCCTAAAACTGGAAGGATAATCGCAGGAGCTCTGAAAGAAGATGGGTCTGGCTTTGCTGATACCATAGAGGTTATGGAAAGGCTTTATATGGATGGCGATATTAAAAGTGTCTTTTCAGAAAACACTACAATTGGAGTTGTTGCAACCAATGCTAAGCTTAGTAAGGCCGAAGCCAGAAGGGTTGCCTTTATGGCTCATGATGGACTTGCTAGAGTTATAAGGCCTTGCCATACAATGCTTGATGGGGATACCTTATACGCTCTGTCTGTGGGTGAAATTGAAGCGGACGTTAGTCTTGTTGGAGCTTTGGCAGCAGAAGTCGTAGCCGAATCGGTTTTAAACGCTATTATGCGTGCGGAAAGTATTAATGGAATTAAAGCTTATCGGGATATCTAAGCAAGATAACCCTTTCACGGCCATCATTTTTATGTTAAAATGTTTTCAAAAGGAGGTGTTTTAAGATAGGAGAAAGCAGGGTTGTTGTAATTACCACTGGTGGGACGATTTCAATGGATGAGGCCGATGATGGGGGTTTTATGCCACGACTTAAAGGAATTGATCTCGTTTCTAAATTGCCTAAGCTTCCTCCGGCAGTATCTGAGGTAGATGTTAGGGAGTGGAAGCTTTTACCGTCGGCGCATTTAAGCGCTAAAGATGTGTTGGAGTTAGTTTTTCTAATAAGGGAGCTTTCTAAAGGCTATGATGGAATAGTTGTAACCCATGGGACTGATGCTCTTGAGGAAACGGCCTATATGGTTGACCTACTATATGGAGGTTCTACCCCTGTTGTATTCACGGGGGCAATGTATCCTTTGAGTTTTCCTGGGAGTGATGCGTTAAGAAATCTCTACAACGCTATTAGGGTGGCTTCCTGTTTTGATGCTATTGGTCAAGGGGTATTGGTAGTTATGAATGATGAAATTCACGCTGCCTCTGAAATCATTAAGTTGAAGTCTTTCGGTATAGATGCGTTTTCGTCTTTTCCTTTTGGTTTTTTGGGAAGCTTGACCCCTAACGGTGTCGAATTTAGAAGGAAGCTTCTTGAGAGAGAATTCTATGAAGTTGATAGTATTGAAGAAAGGGTTGCTTTATTAAAGGTTTATTTCTCTATGGATTCGAGTATTATGGACTTATTGATCTCTGCCGATTATAAAGGTGTAGTGATCGAAGGAATGGGAGTGGGGAATGTCCCTCCGTCCTTGGTTCCGTCCTTAGAAAGAGCTATAGATAAAGGAATGGTTGTAGTCCTTGCCAGTAGATGTCCCGGTTCTGATGTAGTTCCTTTTTATAGTTATGAAGGGGGGAGCCTGAATCTCGTTAACAAGGGAGCTATTCCGGCAGGAAAGCTTAATGGTTTGAAGGCAAGGATTAAGTTAATGGTTCTTTTAGGAGTTACTCAGGATCTTGAGGAGATAAGAGACAGGTTTTCTTAGTAAGAGGAGGGTTGCTTTGTGAGGGATAAATTTGTAGGAGCTCTTGTTGGGCTTGCGGTGGGTGATGCTTTGGGAATGCCTTTTGAGGGTTGGAATTCCAGAGATATTAGAAAAAAATGGGATAGAAAAAGCTTTCTGTCTCGGGCTGGTTTAAAGCCCGGGCAATTTACCGATGATACTTTCCTCGCCATTACTCAGGCGGAGAGTTTAATTGATAAGGGAGAGTTTGATCCAGAATATACTGCGAAAAAACTTGTTGATTGGTATAGAAAGGGAGATACAAGAGGCATAGGGAAGATAACTAAAGAGGCGATAGAGAAGCTTCTTAAAGGAATTTCTTGGAAAGAAAGTGGTATTGGTGGAGATATGGCTGCAAGCAATGGTGGAGCCGTTAGGTCTATACCTATTGCACTTCTTTATGGAGATGATCTTGGTAAGCTGAAAGAGGTCGTTAAACAGGCTGTAGAGATTACCCATAAAAATCCTGAGGCTATAAAGGGTGCTCAAGCTGTGGCCTATGTGGTAGCGCGTGCTTGTAGGGGGGATTTGAATACCGAGACAATACTTATGGAGGCAGCGGAATATGTGGGCAAGTCGGAGATTGCTGATAAGTTGAAAAAGGCACACGGCTATTTGGAGGAGGGTTTTCCTCCGATGGATGCTCTTCCTCTTTTGGGAACCAATGTCTACGTAGTTGAGAGCGTTCCAAGCGCTCTTTATTGTTTTGCTTTTTCTCCTAATAGTTTTCTTGGTAGCGTGGTTAATGCAATAATGGCAGGTGGGGACACAGACACGATGGCAGCGATAGCAGGTGCTACAAGTGGTGCATTTAATGGTGTTGACGCTATCCCTCAGAACTGGTTAGAGGGACTTGAAAAGAGAGATTATCTGGTTTCCCTTGGGGAGAAATTATACGAAGTTTGGGAAAGGAGGAAAAAATAAGTAAGTTTCCTATGGCTATTTCAGCCGAAAGAGAGGAGATTGAGAGAAGGAAAAAAGAGCTAGAGAGAATAAGTGAAATTGCAAGGATAGCATTGATCTTCGCTACGGATAAGAGATATTATATTCCTTTAACTCCTGAAAATTATGAAAGAAGTTATAAGATAGTTGAGAAGCTTAAAGAAAGAGGTATCCCTTTAACGTGGGAGAATTTTATTAAGGAATGGGGATTTAACTTTGAACTAAATGATAGGGAAAGCGTTTTAGCTGAGGCTTCTGCTAAGCTTTATGCGGTTGCCGAGGAGCTTTCTAACCATGCGGAAAACCTACATGGGGTTGGAAGAGAATTTAACTCCACTATGGAGATATTTACGGATGGTGTAAGAGATGCCGTAGACAGAAGGGATGTTACTTCTCTGGTTAGGGGTTTACTTGAAGAAGTTGTAAGAGCTAGGCGGAAGATAGAAGACC
>LGFB01000134.1 GCA_001508835.1 bacterium 42_11 | reverse complement strand
CCGGGTAACCTCTCCCTAATAGGCTGACCCAGAAGCTTAGAAATTATAACCACACCGATACCATCCGGAACTACCATATCAGCTTTTTCTAATATTTCCCTATATTCCCTGTCTTCCAAAGCTGTAAGAAGAGCAGGACTGTCAGGCGTAACTATTATATGACTAAAACCGTCCCTTAAAAAGGCTTCCATCCTACCCAAGGCATATTCAAGTGAGACATTATCTACTCTGATTCCCAAAATATTCCTTCTCATTCCCAAATTGACCAAATGGGCCTTTCCACCTACAAATCTGACATAACCCTTGGCTAATACAAAAGCTCCCAGTAAAGAAAGCAAAACCAGCGAGGGTTTAGAATACTTAAATATCAAAACAGCACAAAAAGCAAAGTATAAGCTTAAAAGATTTATCAAAGCGGATATTTCTCTCTCTCCCAAGCCAAGAGAAATAAAGTATCTATACAAAGTTTTACTCCTCAAAACACCCGATGAAAGGGGATGGACATAACCAGAAACCAAAGCATAAGACATATTTACTATTGGAACAGCCAAAACAAGTATAGGGACAAGAAGTGTAAGAAACGCCGTTTTCTTAAGCACTCCAAGAATGGCCACAGATGCGAGTAAAAAACCTAACATTGTAGAAAGCTCATCCCCAAGTTGTTCATCTCCCTTAAACCAAAACAATGCCACACAGAACAAGAACACGAAGAGGGAGAGAGCAACCGCATCCCATAACCCTTGATCCTGAATATATGCCACGATACAAAATACCAAAGAAGCTATAGAAGAAACCCCCAAAGCAGCTCCCCTTATTTCATCAAGAATTACTATAGAATTAGAAACCACAGCAAACCATAAAATAGTTAGGGGGATAGACAAAGAGCTCAGATACCGATAGCCTCCGTCAGGTAGACTTAAGAAGTGAATGCGAACACCACTATTAGCCAAATAAAGAGCTATACCACATAAAAATAATAGTCTTAAGCTTCTTAAGGTAGGATAAGCTTTCAGCACAAGCTCAACAAGAAAGACAAGAACTCCTGAAAAGACCACGGGAGAAAGGTTCGGAAATCGAAAAACAAAAAGCAATGAGGAAGAAGTAAAAAGGAGGATGGAAAAAAGGGTTTTCAAGAACATAAATTTTTCCCTATCCTCTGAAGTCAAAGAACGACTACCGAACTTAGGAAGAACCGTAAATAGGAAAGACAAAGCAAAAATAAAAAGGACAAAGAGAATATACACCATTATTTATATCCCCCCTTGCGTGAACTCAAGCCTTATTATAAGCTAATTATGGCTGTAGAGTCAAATCCACAGGGGTGAAGATAAACAATGATTAGAAAGTTTTTTCTCTTAAAGTTTTTTATTTACATAACATTAATCTTAACACAACCCTTCAGTTTCGCTCAGGAGAAGCAAAGTGAACTCCTTAAGGTCTCTTTAGAAAGGCTTTTCTGCCCAAAGGAAATGGAATTCTATGCGGAGCCTGGTTCACAAAGCTCCTTCAAAAAAATATATATAAAAGCCACAAATGCAATAGTATCAGGACTACCATTGGAAAGCGCAGAAATTGAAGCAAAACACGTCACATTTAACCCTCCAGAGGAATGGAAAGAAGGAAAGATAGAGGTTAAAAAAGCCGAGGAGGTTAAGTTAATGATGGTAATAACAGAAGCTAACTTGAACTCCTTTCTCCAAGAAAGGATTAAAAAGGGGAAAGAAAATAACCTTAAAAAGGCCAAAGTAAAAATCAAAAAAGATATTTTATATGTGGCTGCATCCTATCAATTAGACGGTATTCCCTTAAGGATTCTCATTGAACTAAAAAGCAAAATAGCGATAGAAGGAGACAAAATAATTCTTAAAGATTACAAACTCCATATAGGAGGTTTTAATCCAGGTAACGATTTCACAGAAAACCTTATAAGCAAAGTCAACCCCATTTTTGACCTAAAGAATCTACCTTTTCCTGTAAAAAATGCTCAAATAGAACAATCCGACGGAAAGATAGTCATTAAAACACAAAAGCTTCCTCAAAACCCCCCATTAGCCCTTAGAAGGAGCGATAACCCTAACTCCCCCCATGTAAGGGACTAACGCCTCAGGAATAACTACACTCCCATCTTCCTGTTGATAGTTTTCCAAGATCGCAGCTAAGGTCCTTCCGACAGCTACACCTGAACCGTTAAGAGTATGGACGTAACGCGGTTTTTCCTGAGGAGAAGGCCTATATCTTATATTAGCTCTCCTTGCCTGAAAGTCCTCGCAATTACTACAGGAAGAAATTTCCCTGTACTTCCCCTGTCCAGGCATCCAAACCTCTATGTCATAAGTTTTTGCCGATGTGAAACCCATATCACCGGTGCAAAGCAGTACTACCCTGTAAGGTAACCCCAGCCTTTTTAAAACATCCTCGGCATCGTTAACCATCTTTTCTAACTCTTCGTAGGAATGCTCAGGTTCCGCAAATTTGACAAGCTCCACTTTATTGAACTGGTGTTGCCTAATTATTCCTCTTATATCCTTACCATAAGAACCAGCTTCTCTTCTAAAGCAAGCGCTATACGCCGTTACATATATAGGTAAGCTCCCGGGGGGAAGAATTTCATTCATAAAAAGGTTGGTCAAAGGAACTTCAGCAGTCGGAATAAGGTAAAGATCGTCATCTTTGCATTTATAAAGCTCCTCCTCGAATTTCGGAAGTTGACCGGTACCAAACATTGCCCTCGAATTAACCAAAAAGGGAGGAAATATCTCTATATACCCGTGCTCAGTAGTGTGGAGATCGAGCATAAAATTTATAAGAGCTCTTTCGAGCTTAGCCCCAAACCCTTTAAGAACGGTGAACCTAGACTCCGCAAGTTTAGTTCCTCTCTCAAAATCAAGAATACCAAGCCTTTCGCCTATTTCCCAATGGGGGCTTGGCTCAAAATCAAACTTCCGAGGTTCGCCCCATCTTCTAACTTCTACATTATCCTCCTCTCCCTCTCCAACAGGCACGCTTTCATGAGGTATATTGGGAATTAAAGCAAGCATCTTTTTAATTTCTCCCTCTAAAAGGGAAACTTGCTTTTCAAGTTCCTTTATCTTATCGGAAACCTCCTTCACTTGAGAAAGGATTTCAGAGGGATCTTCTCCCTTGGCTTTCATAACGGCCACTTGTTTGGACGCCTCGTTTCTCTTCTGTTTCAGTTCCTGAGCCTGAGAGAGAAGAGACCTCCATTCCTCATCTTTCTTAAGAAGCTCATCCAAAGGAAAAGAGTATCCTCTCTTTCTTAAAGCATCCCTAACCCTATCCGGATCTCTTCTTATATCTCTAAGATCAAGCATCCTCTCTCAACCCCTTTATAAGGTTAACCATTTCTATAAGGGATATGGCCGCCTCCCAACCCTTGTTACCTGCCTTCGTGCCCGCTCTTTCTATAGCTTGCTCAATACTATCGGTAGTTAAAACACCAAAGGATATCGGTATCTCACAGCTTAACATGGTTTGGGCGATGCCTTTCGCACATTCAGAAGCTATATAGTTAAAGTGAGGGGTATCCCCCCTTATTATGGCCCCCAAGCAGATTACTCCATCGTATTTCCTACTTTTTGCCATCTTTAAAGCAGCAAGAGGAATCTCAAAGGATCCAGGAACCCAAGCTATCTCTACATCTTCCTCAGAAACACCATGTCTAAATAAAGCGTCTAAAGCACCTTCAAGGAGTCTCTTAGTGATAAACTCGTTAAATCTAGAAACCACAATACCAACCTTTATACCTTCACCTAAAAGTTGCCCCTCATATACTTTCAAGCTCATCACCCCTTATATCTGAGACATATCATATGCCCCAGTTTCTCTGCCTTAGCCTTAAGATAATCCTCATTATAAGCATTAGGCTCAACCTCTATGGGAACCCTCTCCACCACTTTTAGGCCATATCCCTCAAGTCCTACTATCTTTCTTGGATTATTGGTTATAAGCCTTATGGTGGTGAGGCCTAAATCTGCAAGTATCTGGGCTCCTATACCATAATCCCTAAGGTCAGGAGGAAAGCCTAAAGCTATATTAGCATCTACAGTGTCGAAACCTTCCTCCTGAAGTTTATATGCTTTAAGCTTATTTATCAACCCTATTCCTCGCCCCTCTTGCCTCATGTAGAGCAAAACTCCCCTACCTTCCTCCTCTATCATCTGCATAGCCTTGTGGAGCTGATCACCACAGTCACACCTAAGAGAGTTAAAAACGTCACCAGTTAAGCATTCAGAGTGAACTCTCACAAGAACATTCTCCTTGCCAGCCACCTCTCCTTTG
>LGFB01000133.1 GCA_001508835.1 bacterium 42_11 | reverse complement strand
ATTTGAGGATGGTCATCTTTTTCCCCCCCATGATAGTTGGGTTTCTTCCCATGCCTGCGGGGGCTCTTTTTACCGCTTCCTTAACCGATGAGATTGGAAACCAGCTTGGGGCAAAGCCTTCTTTAAAGCATTTTATCAACTACTGGTTTAGGCATATCTGGGAATATTCTCTTCCCCTTTATCCTTCTGTCATATTTGAAGCTGCCACATTGGGAGTTTCCATAACTGCCATTGTTTCATATCAATGGTATATAGTCTTCTTGGCCATGGTTTTCGGCTTTCTATCAAGCTGGTTTAGATTTCGCAAACCAAAGGATAGAAATAATTTTTCGCTTAGCTTTAGGAAAACGTTAGATTTGCTTTTTACCATGTGGACCGTAATTTTCGTTCTGGTGGGATTTTTAGCCTTTAAGATAAACCTTGTTGTTTTGCTCTTGATAGCTGCAGTTGGAGAGGTATTGAATAAGCGACTTAGTTTTAGGGAGGTAAGCAATATCTTTAAATCATCCGTTGATTTTAACCTTATAGCTATGGTCTTTGCCATTTTTTGTTTTCAGGGAATGCTTAAAGTGAGTAATGCTGTCCATATAGTTCCTAATTTGCTTCAGGCTGCTAATGTTCCTAACCTTTTTTCTCTCTTCTTCTTCCCCTTCCTCATATCGTTTATGACGGGGATAAGTACAGCAGCGGTGGCCCTGACCTTCCCGCTTTTAGCTCCTTTGATGGGTGACCCAGTGAATTTAAAGTTGGTAGCCTGGAGCTTTGTAAGCGGTTATAGTGGCCACCTGCTTTCTCCTTTTCATTTGTGCCTTATTACGACAAAGGAATATTATAAAACGACCTGGAAAGAGGTCTACCTTGAGCTTTTGCCCGTGGTTCTTGCTGTGCTCGCAGTAGCATTAGTTGTGGCAATTACATAGCTCTTGTCACTTTACCGCTTTTAAGACAGCGAGCGCAAACCTTTATCCTTTTTACCTCTCCTCCTATTATTGCTTTGACTTCCTGAAGATTTGGAAGCCATCTTCTTTTTGAATGTCTGTTGGAGTGACTTACCTTAAATCCGGTTACGGGTTTTTTGCCGCATACTTCGCACGTTCTTGCCATTTATTCCACCTCCCGAGAAAGAAATTATATCATAGTTCTGTGATATAATCCATAGAGGAAAACCTAAGAAATGGAGGGATATTCTCGATGAGAGTTCCACAGAAAAAGGAAAGATATAAGGTAGTTTATATTCCTGGAGATGATTCAGGTAACGATGTTATGGAAGCCTGTATGATAGTTATGGAAAAGCTTAATCCTCCTATAGATTGGATTAGGGCAGATGCAGGTTGGTGCATGTGGGAAAAGTATGGTGACACAGTTCCTCCTGAAACATGGGAAGCCTTGGAGGAAAGCGATGCCGCTTTGTTCGGGGCGATAACGAGTAGGCCTGGCGTTAAGGGTTTTAGGTCTGCGATAATTCAGATAAGGCAAAGATTCGATCTTTATATAAACCTAAGGCCTTTTAAATCGCTACCTGGCGTTCCATCTCATAAGCCTGACATCGATATAGTTCTTTTTAGGGAAAATACGGAGGATCTTTACGCAGGCGTTGAGTGGAGGCCTTTACCTCAGGAGCTTTACTCTTTACATCCTAACTTAGAGAGATTTAAAGGCAGGAGAGATGTGGCTGGAAGTTTGAGAGTTTTCTCTTGGGAGGGTTGTGAAAGGATAATAAGGGCTGCTTTTAGCTTTGCGAGGGAGAAAGGAAGAAAAAGAGTTACCGTGGTAGAAAAGGCTAACGTGATAAGGGCGACAGGTGGTTTGTTTCTGGAAGTAGCGGAGACAGTAGCTAAGGAGTATCCTGAAATAGAGTGGAATGTTGAGAATATCGACGCAACAGCTATGTGGCTTATTAAGAATCCCAGTGCTTACGACGTAATAGTTACTACCAACATGTTTGGAGATATAATCTCTGATGAGTGTGCTCAGCTTGTTGGAGGCATGGGCGTTGTGGCTTCCGGGAACATAGGAGATAATTATGCCTTATTTGAGCCGGCTCATGGTTCCGCTCCAAAATATGCAGGGCAATATAAAGTTAATCCAACGGCCATGATAATGGCAGCTAAGATGCTGCTTGATTATCTTGGGCTTGATGATTATTCGGCAAGATTAGAGAAAGCGGTAATATCTGTGTTGGAAGAGGGTAAATATGTTACCTATGATATATTAAGAGATAAAGGAGAGGATGAAAGTAAAGCGGTTTCCACGTTGAGGATGGCAGAGGAGATTGCCAGTAGAATTTGTTAGGGGGGTGAGTTCGTTGGTAAACCTTGAAGTTGTTAAGATGGAGATACCTGAGGGGTGTAACATTATTGTCGGGCATAGTCACTTCATAAAGACGGTTGAGGACCTTTATGAAATTTTGGTGACGAGTTCTCCCTATCTTAAATTTGGTATTGCTTTTTGTGAAGCTTCAGGGCCATGTCTCATCAGGTATGATGGAAATGACGAGGAGCTTATCAAAGTTGCAATAGAGAACGCTCAAAGGTTAAGTGCGGGACATGCTTTTGTGGTTTTGATTAAGGAAGGCTATCCTATAAATGTTCTTAACGCTATTAAAGGTTGTCAAGAGGTTTGCAGAATTTTTACCGCTACTGCTAACCCTTTGCAGGTGATAATTGCACAAACGGATCAAGGCAGAGGGATAATAGGAGTGGTGGATGGTTTCTCAAGTAAAGGGGTTGAAGGTCCGGAAGATATAGAGAAAAGGAAGAAGTTTTTGAGAGAGGTGACCAAATACAAGAGGGGGTGATTTGAACCTTGGTCGAGGTTCAAGACTTGGGAAAAGAGTTCCATGGAAGATGGGTTCTTCGTGATGTAAATTTTACGGTAAAAGAGGGGGAGATTTTAGGCTTTCTTGGTCCCAATGGAGCGGGTAAGACTACAACAATGAGGATAATCACCGGCTATCTTCCTCCGTCGGTAGGGAAGGTAAAGGTAGCCGGGTATGATGTGGCCGAAAATCCCCTTGAGGTTAAAAGAAGGATAGGGTACCTTCCAGAGAATCCCCCCCTTTATAGGGAGCTTACCGTTAAGGAGTACCTGAAGTTCGTTATGGAGATAAAAGATGTCCCGAGAAATAAAAGGAAAGAGAGGCTTTCTGAAGTTGTGGAGTATTGTGGGCTTAAAAATGTTTACGGAAGGCTCATTGGTAACCTTTCTCGCGGTTACAGGCAAAGAGTTGCTCTTGCTCAAGCCCTTATATCCGACCCAGATTTGCTTATACTTGACGAACCCACAAGTGGGCTTGATGCTGTTCAAATAGTTGAGATTAGGTCTTTGATAAAGTCCTTAAGAGGCAAGCACACGGTTATACTTTCTACTCACATTCTTCCTGAAGTTACCGCTACTTGTGATAGGGTAATAATAATAAGTAACGGGAGAATAGCAGCGGAGGACACGCTTGAAGGATTGGAAGCTAAACTGAGGCCATCTAAAAAGGTTGAAGTTAGGGTTGCTCGCTATAAGGATAAGGTTTCTGAAGAACTTTCTAAACTTCCCAGCGTTTTGAGCGTTACACCATCTAAGGATGATACCATTCTTGTGGAATATCCACAGAGCCTTGACTTGAGAGAGGATATAGCGAGAGTTGTAGTTAATCTCGGTGCGGGTTTACTTGAGCTTAAACCTGTGAGCATGACATTAGAGGAAGTTTTCCTA
Source organism: bacterium 42_11 (assembly GCA_001508835.1). Classification (GTDB taxonomy): domain Bacteria; phylum Synergistota; class GBS-1; order GBS-1; family GBS-1; genus 42-11. Next base: position 595 of record LGFB01000133.1, on the reverse strand, counting down.
CAGCTTGTGACTGAAGAGGAGGCGGGGAAAGATGGGTAAGATATTTTCCATGTTTAGAAAAGACCTTAAGATTTATCTTCTTTCCCCCTTGGCTTATACTGTGGTGGGAGCATTTCTATTAGTCGTGGGCTATTTTTATATTAATGTCCTTGCTTATTATATACTTCAAGTTACAAGGTGGGGAGGATATGGCATTAACTCTACCAAGTTTATCCTTTACCCCATTTTTCAGAACGTGCTATTTTTACTTATATTCCTCGTTCCAGTATTAACAATGAGAAGCTTTCCCGAAGAAGAATCTGCAGGCACCTTTGAACTCCTTTTAACCTCTCCCATAACTGAGTTTCAGATTGTTATGGGCAAATTCCTCTCTTCGTACTTCATTTATTGTGTTGCTCTGGCTATTCTCCTTTATATCCCTATAACGTTAAGTAAAGCGGGGGAGCTTGATGTGGGACTCATCGTTTCAGGATATGTAGGTATGCTTCTTGCAGGTGCTGCTTTCTTCTCTGCAGGGATTTTTGCTGCTTCATTGACTAAAAGGCAGGCTACAGCTTCAATGCTTGCTTTTGCTCTTTTAATACTTCTTTGGTTT
>LGFB01000132.1 GCA_001508835.1 bacterium 42_11 | reverse complement strand
TTGGATTTTTAAGATCTCCAGCCTTTTCGACTTCTTCTCTCCAAGGAGTATTTACCAGCGGTTTCAAAAACTCCTCCATGTTTTTCGCGTGAATTAATTGCTTAAGTTTTTCTTCGTTTAGATACTTTCCGAAGGGAAACGTGTAGGAGAAGATCTTTTCCTCCCTGAAGTTAAAGAAGTTTTTAGCTCTCACTATCCATCCCAAATTTATAAGGTCGCATTGCATTCCCAAATACCATTTGTTAATCTCCTTGTCCAGCGGTTCTAAGCTTTCGTTTAGCTCTATAAGTTCTTTAAAAAATCCATAATCAAGGGCTATTTCGATGCCGAACAGGGTTTCTAACTCTTCCTCGGGGAGCTTCCCCTCTATGTATTCCTTGTAAGGGGTTTTCCTTAATATTTCTATAGCTTCAGCCAAGTTCTTTGCAGATATCAGGTCAGATATGTCGAAGGAGGAGAAGTCTTTAAGTTCGTATAAAGAATCCTTTTGTATATCTTCTTCGTTACTTAACTTGCTCCTTAATACCCTCTTGATATTATCTATTTCAAATCTTTTCATTGTTGCCCTTAAAAATGTTTGTGATCTCTTGGGCATGAACTGGAGAACTTTAAAATATATTTCTACGAGGGAGTTTTTTATTATTCTCTCAAGACCTTCCCTGGAGTAGGAAATAGATTTGCCACGTCCATAAGGAGTCTTCTTAATTATGTCGATGAGCCCATCCAAGCTTTTAGCATTTAAGGCTTCTTCCAAAACCTCTTTGCTTAGGAGTTCTCCTCTTATTGCCTTTATTCGAGCGAAGGCTGCTGAATATTCGATGCTTCTCATCATCTCCAGAAGATATCCGTTGCTTTAGAAATGGCCCTTTCGATTTTGGGCAAAGTTCTTTCTCTAAGCTCTTTTGCCTCTCCTCTGCTTTTGGCTATTATCTCTTCAGCTCTTTTTTCGGCTTCTGCCTTTGCTTCGCTTAAAATTTTTTCTTCTTTCTCTCTAAGCTCTTTAAATATTTCAGCTATCTTCTTTTCTTTTTCTCTTAGGTATTCTTCCCAAGCTCTTTCAATTTCTTCTTTCGTTTTTTCAACTATTGCCCTTGCCGTTCTTTCTGCTTCAAGTAGTTGTCTTATAGCATTTTCCAATTTATCACCACCTCTGAGGCTATTTTATCATAAAACTTTTCCTATTTGATAGAAAAGAACGCTGACGAGCCAGCCTAAAACCAGCGAATACAAGGTTGTAACCATGGCCCACTTAAGGTTGGTTTCCTTTTTTATGGTGGCAATAGTTGCGATGCACGGTATATATATGAGGGTCATGAGAAGAAAGGCGTAAGCGGATAGGGGAGTAAAAACCTCCCGCAAGGTAGTTCTAAGGGTTTCCTCTCCGTATAGGGTCCCTAAGGTTCCTATGACCGTTTCTTTGGCCACAATTCCAAAAAGCAATGCCACGCTTGCTTGCCAGTTTCCAAATCCAGCTGGCTTAAAAACAGGGGCAAGTATGCTCCCAATTCTTCCGATTATGGAATTTTGAGAAGCATATTCAACCCCCGGCGGTAGCGATGATAGAGCCCATATAATTATAACCGCAGAGGCTATGACTGTGCCAGCTCTTTTTATAAAGAGGAAGCTTCTTATCCACATTTGTAGGAGAACGTTTCTAAGGGTGGGTATTCTATAGGGAGGCAGTTCCATCACAAAGGGAGTAACCTCTTCTTTAAAGAAGATGTTTTTTGCTACCTTTGCAACGAATAGCGCAAGAAGGATCCCTATCAGGTATAGGGAGAAAACCACAAGGCCTTGATATCTTGGGAAGAATGCGTTTGCAAAGAGAACATATACGGGAAGCCTTGCAGAACAGCTCATCAGAGGAATTATCAAAATTGTTAGGAGTCTATCTTTCCTCGATTCGAGAGTTCTTGTTGCCATTATTGCTGGAACATTACAGCCAAACCCTATAAGTAGAGGAATGAACGATTTACCGTGTAACCCTAAGGTGTGCATGATTTTGTCCATTAAGAAGGCTGCCCTTGCAAGATAACCACTGTCTTCTAAGATGGAGATTCCCAGAAAGAGAAGCGCAATGTTTGGTAAGAAAACGAGGACGCTTCCAACTCCTGCAAGTATTCCATCAAGTAGAAGGGAGGTAGCCCAGTTTGGAAAAGCTTGCTTTTCAAAAATTATTCGCAAATAGTCTCCTAAGCTTGCAAAACCTGCGTCTATCAAGTCGGCTAAAGGGTTACCTATAGAAAATACCAGGTAGAAGAGAAGATACATGAAAAACAAGAATAGGGGTAGCCCTAAAACTTTATTGAGCAGGATTTTATCAAGCTTGTCGGATAAAGAGGCCGTTTCGCTTCTTCCCTTTTTTACACATTCTCTCGCTAAACCTTTCAAGAATGCATATCTTCTCTCTATTGAGAAGCTCTCGATATCTTCTCCATAAGTTTTTTCTATCCTTTTCTCCGTTTCCTCTATGATCACATTGATCTCATTGAAGAATGGTTTCCCTTCAATGCTTTTTATAAAATCAGGGTCTTTTTCCAATAACTTTATTGCTACTACTCTGCCTGGTAAGGCGGTTTCATAGTTTTCTTTTAGGATCGTTTCTATTTTTTCTATAGCCTCTTCCATTTCTATGCCATAATCTATTCTTAAAGGAATAAGGTTTTTTCTTTCGCTGAGGTTTTTAAAGATTCTCCCTTTTAGCTCATCTATACCTATACCTCTATTTGCCACCGTTTCTACGATATCTACATTTAGTAGTTTCGAAAGTTTTTCCGTGTCTATGTTTATTCCCTTCGATGAAACTATATCCATCATGTTGAGGTCTATTAAAAGGTTAACTCCCATTTCAAGGAGCTGAGAAACCAGAAAGAGATTTCTTTCGATGTTTGTGGCGTCCACTATGGCAACTACCAAGTCAGGTTTTTCATTTACCAAAAAGTCTCTTGCTATTCTCTCATCTATGGAATAGGCGCTTAGACTGTATACCCCCGGTAAATCTACAACCCTAAAGCGTTTTCCTCTGTATTCTAAAATGCCTTCTTTCTTTTCCACCGTGGTTCCGGGCCAGTTGCCAACCTTTTCTTTTGTACCGCAAAGGAGATTAAAAATCGTGGTTTTCCCAGAGTTAGGATTTCCAGCCAAAGCTATTTTTGCTTCCATGATTAAGATACCTCCTCTACGAGGATTTTATGTGATATTCCTCTTCCTAAAGCAAACCTTAGATTGTCTTTGACCACTATAACGGGGCCATTGCAGTTTGTTAGGATGCAAAGGTTTTCTCCCTCCAAAATACCCATTTCCTTGAGCTTGGACATTACGCCTTTGCCTCCTATTATTTTTTTGATTTTCACCCTTTTGCCACTTTCCATTAGAGAAAGAGGGATCATTATGGAATCACCTCTACCAAGATTTTTTCAGCTTCGTCTTTTCTTAAAGAAACCTGACTTCCCTTAATTAAAACCTCTATGGGATCTCCTAAGGGAGCGACGTTTATAACTTCTATTTCCTCTCCTCTCACAAATCCCATATCTAAGAGTCTCCTTTTTAATACACCTACCGCTGTTATTTTTCTAACAATCCCCTTCATTCCTAAATTTAGAAGGCTTAGCTTTTTTAGCTTTTCTCCCAATGCGGTGCCCTCCTTCTCTGAAGCAAAGGAGTTTAGGAAATTTATTAATTTATTTAGGGTCTCATCGCTTAGGTAGTGCTCCATACTGCAGGCGTCCTTTTCGGCAGTTTCTTCGTTTACTCCTAATAGGTTTACCAGGAAGTTCTTCAAAACCGCATGCTTTTCCCTTATCTCTTTAGCGATGTTTATCCCCGCTTGTGTTAGCTCTATGTATCCGTATTTTTCCTGATCTATGAGCTCCAGTTCCTTTAGCTTTTTTAACGATTCGGTTACCGAGGAAGCCTTGACTTTAAGGAGATGTGCCAAATCCTTTACTCTAACGATCCCCTTTTCTTCCTTTAATATAAGAATCCCTTCCAAATAATCTTCTAAGGCGGGAGTAAGAAAGGCCATCTTCCTTTCACCTCCATTTTAGGATAACCTAATTATATTAGGTTTACCTAAAATGTCAAGGCCTTTCTTTTTGAGTTTTAGTTTGATAGAATTAGATAAAAACAGGAAGGGGTGAAGTTTAAATGGGCAATGGTAGAGGTGCATGGACTTCGCGAGTAGGTTTTATTATGGCCTCTGCGGGTTCAGCGATAGGGCTTGGTAATATCTGGAAGTTTCCTTATTTAACTGGTAAGAACGGTGGTTTTGCCTTTTTGATTGTTTACCTTCTCATCGTTTTTACTATTGGCTT
>LGFB01000131.1 GCA_001508835.1 bacterium 42_11 | reverse complement strand
TGCCAGCTTTTCCGCCTCGCTTTTTCTTAACCCCTTAACCTTTATAGGAGCTAACATAACATTTTCAAGCGCGGTCATATGGGGGAAAAGGTTAAAGCTTTGAAATATCATTCCTATCTTCGTTGCAAGATTTTTATGGCTGAATCTTCCAATAGAGAGAGGCTCGTTGTTTATGTATATCTCACCGCTGTCTATTCGTTCCAGGCCGCATAAACATCTTAATAGGGTGCTTTTTCCTGAACCGCTAGGCCCTATAATGGAAAGGACTTCTCCTTTTTTGACAGAAATACTTATTCCTTTAAGAACGTGAAGATCTCCAAACTTTTTAGATATATTTATGGCTCTTAACGCTTCCATTTTTCTCTCACTATAAGTAGGCTAAGGAGAACTATACCATAAATAGAGGACATTTTCAATGGTAATAACAGTAGAATCGCCGATAAAATAAATAGGCTTCTTTCCCAAATTTTAAGCTTTTTCTGCAAATATCCTGCGGTTCCTATTGCGAGTGCTATAACTCCGGCTAAGCATTCCCCTGCAGAAATGAAAACCGAGTATACGGTAGGGCTTTGAGCTAATAAGGCAGGATTAAAGGTATATACGAAAGGAATTATAAAACCAGCCAACGCTAGTTTAAGTCCGGTTAGGGCAGTTATTGTGGGATTAGATCCTGCTAATCCTGCTGCAGTGTATGAGGCTAATGCAACTGGGGGAGTAAGGTTTGAGAGGGCTCCAAAATAGAAGACGAAGAAATGAGCTGCTAGTGGGAGGAAGCCGAGGTCGATCATTGCTGGTGCTGCAACCGTTGCCACTATTATGTAAAGCGCTGTGGAAGGTAATCCCATGCTGAGGATGATACATGTAGCCATGATCATGGAAAGTGCAACCAATGGTATACCTCCGGACAAGTGTATAAGACTGTAAGCTATTGTGGATCCAATGCCTGTCACGGCAGCTACGCCTACTATTATTCCACAAGCGGCGCATGCTATTCCAACTTGGGTAGCTGAATAAGCTCCCTCTTCAAGGGCTTTGAGAAACCTTTGTAAGGTAATGCGTGTTTCTCTTCTTATGAAACTAACTAAAATGGTTGTTATAATGCCTCCAAAGCCAGCCATTAAAGGAGTTCTTCCTGTTAGCAACAAATATATTATTACTATGAGAGGAGTTATCATGAAACCTCTTTTAGTTAAGACTTCTTTAAGCGAGGGTAAATCTTCTGGAGGCATGCCTTGAAGGTTTAGTCTTCTGGCTTCTAAGTAGACGTTTGCTGCTATAGCAATATAATAGAGCAGAGCAGGTATTAAAGCTGCGGTTATTATCTTGAAATAAGATATCTGAAGGAAGGATGCCATTAGAAATGCTGCTGCACCCATGATGGGGGCATAATTTGTCCCCCTGTTGAAGCAGCGGCCTCCACGGCGCCTGCAAAGTGAGGCTTGTATCCTATCTTTTTCATTAAGGGAATTGTGAAACTTCCTGTGGTAGCAACATTTGCTACAGCGCTTCCACTTAGCGTTCCCATGAGAGCACTAGCTATAACAGCTACAAATGCGGGTCCACCGCGTTTTGATCCTGCAAGGGCTAATGCTAGGTCATTAAAAAATTCCGCTGTTCCACAGACTTCAAGAAAAGCGCTGAAGAGGATAAAAAGGAAGATGAAGGTTGAAGATACCGAAAGGGTTACTCCTAATATCCCTTCATATGTAAGATACATTCTATATAGAGTTCTTGTCCAGCTTATACCAGGATGCTTGAAAATCCCTGGAAAAAGGTATCCATAAACGGCATATAGGAGAAAGAAGGCTACCAATCCGCAAAATATCCATCCTATGCTTCTTCTTGATGCCTCTAATACTAAGAGGATACATGCGATAGCGAATATGTAATCTCTTGTTATTGCGATGCCTGCCCTTGTGAAGAGATCGTCGTAGAAAAAAAGGATATAAAGTCCAACGGAAAGTCCTAGCACGGATAAGGTTGTGTCAAGTAGCGTTGGTTTTTCCGAGTCGGACCTTTTGGATGCGGGATAGAGTAAAAACACAAGTGCTAGTAGAAATCCAAGGTGTAGGGCGTTTCTTTTTATGTCGAGCATTATACCAAAGCTATTGACCCATAACTCAAACACGGAAAAGGAGATAGCTATTATAGCTGCTATTGTTCTGTACCTTCCCTTGAGGGCTCTCTTCAATTTCAATCCCCCCTATTTTGCTAACTGTAAAAAGAAATGGGCTCGCCTGGCGAGCCCATTTCTTTTTGTCTTGCTTTGTTTTCTAAAGCCTCATTTCTTTTCTTCTGGAGGAATAAGGTGGTCAGGAATGGACAGACCTTTTTCTTTATAGTACCTATATGCCCCAGGGTGGAGTGGAACAGTAAGTCCATCTAAGGCTTTTTCTAGATTTAGATATCTACAAGCTTTATGAACCTTTAACATGTAGTCTAAATTTTCCCATAGTGTTTTGGTTAGTTTATAAACTACATCGGCGGGGACATCTTTTCTCACGGCAAGCCAGTTAGGCTGAGCGATGGTTTTTATAGGTTCATTCTGGTTAGGATAGGTCCCGGGTTCTATCACGAAGCGGAAATAGAAGGGGAGAATCTCTTGAACTTTCTTTAGCTGTTCATCGGTGAATTCTAAAATTTTGACTTTGGGACCTCCCGGTGCTGCGAATAACTCGGTCACGGCGGAAACAGGCGGACCTGCTATGAAGGAACCGCCGTCAAGTCTTCCATCCATAATTGCTCTTGCTGCTTCAGCGTATCCTACAAATTCTGGCTGAATATCTTTGAAGGTTATTCCTAAAGCCTGCATTATATATTTGGTTGACATAAGCGTTCCGCTTCCAGTAGCGCCTGGGCAAAAGCGTGTTCCTTTTATATCTATTGCTGTTCCAGTTTTAACTTTGTCTTTCACAAGAACGAAATGATCAACATTAGGCCAAAGGACAAGCATAGATCGCATATCTTTGTAGGGATTTCCTTGGAAAATGTCTTTTCCCTCCCACGCTAAAACTTGTGCAAGTCCCTGCATTATTCCGATCTCTGCCTCGTGTTTTCTTAATATATCCACATTTTCAACCCATCCTGCAGATGACATTGCCCTTGCTTCAATTCCTTCGTTTTTTAGCTTTTCTGTCCATAAGGTTGCCATCCCTACTCCTACGGGATAATAAGTTCCACCCGTTGTTGCTGTTGTGATTCTTATGAATACGGTTGCTGCTACAGCGCTTCCACAGATCCCTATAATAAGAATTGCGAGAATTAAAAATGTAAGCCCTTTTTTCATCTAACTCCCCCCTTTTACTGATTTTTATACTTTCATTATACCAAAAGCTTGAGAAAAGGGGTTATTTTTTGCTTTAAAAATGGCTTGAGGGAAGCATGGTGTTTTGGTATAATTTGTGAGCAGCTATTATTAGCAGGTATTATGAGGTGTTGTTAATTGGGGAAGAGGACTTACAGTTCTTTAAGAAAACTTAAAAAGATGGAAAGAGAGGAAAGCTTGAAAAAGCTTGTAGAAAGTAACCCTCTTCTTACTGATGAGGAGCTTGCCGAGATATTAAAGGTTAGCATATCTACAATTCGATTTGATAGAGCAAGACTGGGTATTCCAGAGGTTAGGGAGCGTATGAGAAGGATGGCCGAGAGGGCAAGAAGCGTCCTTAGGTCTATGTCTCCCGATGAAATGACAGGGGATCTTATAGAGCTGAGGCTGAATGAAAGAGGAATTTCTGTTCTTGAAACTACTAAGGAGATGGCTTTTAAAAACAGTGACGTGATTAGAGAGGTATATACTTTTGCTCAAGCAAGTTCTCTTGCAATGGCTTTAATAGGTTCGGAAGAAGTTTTAATAGGAAGAGCAAGGATAAGCTTTAAGCGTCCCGTTAAGGTTGGTGATAAAATAGTTGCTCAGGGCAGGGTTGCAAAGAAGAAGGGTAATAAGTATCTAATATCTATTCATTCGTATGTTAACGACGTTGAGGTTTTTGTGGGATACTTTATTGTTGTTTCTCGGGAGAAGGGAGGAGAAAAGACATGAAGATAGCGTTGGATGCAATGGGAGGAGATTATGCTCCTGAGGAAGTAATTAAAGGAGCCCTCTTGGCTGTGAAAAATTTGGGAGAAGAGATTGTTCTTGTAGGAAATGAAATTATTATCGGAGAGGCTTTAGATAGGCTTGGGCTTGAAAAGGACAAAATGAAAGGTGTCTTGATACACCATGCCCCTGAAAGTGTAGGGATGGGTGAATCTCCTGTAGATGCAATTAGGAAAAAGAAGAAGTCTTCGATATGGGAGTCAATAAGGCTACTTAAAGAAAAGAAAGTAGACGCGTTCGTTT